>JAKLDR010000179.1 GCA_022703445.1 Planctomycetota bacterium
GACTGCTTCCAGTGCACGTCCAGCCCTACGTAGTACATCGCAAGCCTCCTTTCGGCCCTGACTCGGGCCTCGTTCCCACAGCCGAGTCTACCGACTGCGAGGCTTGCTTCATAGTTTCACGGAGGACCGCCAGAACTCTGTCCGCGGCGACAGCTTCAGGCAGAAGGACAGCGATCACCGCGCACAGGCAGCCCGCTCCGTCCTCTGTGTCATCTGCGTACTCTGTGGTTGGAACCGCCGCTGTTCGCCCTGGCGATTCAAAGCACCTTCATATCGCGCAGGATCATCTCCGCCGCGCGGAGCGCGGCCAGGCCCTGCCGGCCGGACACGGGGGGTTCCTGCCCCGCCGCCGCCGCGGCCAGGAAGTCCTCCAGCTCCGCCCGGAGCGGCTCCACCTTGGGGATGGACGGTTTCTGGACGTCGATGAGCTTCGAGAAGACGAAGGCCTTGATGTCGATGCCCAGCAGCGTCGGGTTGATCTTGGTCGGGTCGATCTCGCCGCGGAGCAGCGCCTGGCTCTTGCGGTAGACCACCGCCGACTTCTCCAGCATGTCGATGGAGATGTAGGCGTCGCCCTGGAAGACGCGGAACTTCCGCTCGGCCTTGTGGGAGACGCGGCTGGCGGTGACGTCGGCCACCGCGCCGCCCTCGAAGACGAGCCTCGCGTTGGCGATGTCCTCGCTGGGCGAGAGCACCTTGGCGCCGACGGCGTGGACCGACTCCAGCGGCTGGCCGACCAGGTCCAGGATCAGGTCGATGTCGTGGATCATCAGGTCCATGGTCACACCCACGTCGACCGAGCGGAAGGGGTAGGGGCTGACCCGCCGGACCTCGATGAACTTGACGTCGTGGACGAAGGGCCGGGCGCCGATCATCGCCGGGTTGTAGCGCTCCACGTGGCCCACGGCCAGGGCGAGCTTGCGCTCCGCGGCCAGGCGCACGAGTTCCTCGCCCTCAGCCACGGTCTTGGTGATCGGCTTCTCGACCAGGCAGTGCATGCCGGCCGCGAGCAGGTCCCTGGCGACCGCGTGGTGCATGGTGGTCGGCGCGGCCACCACCGCGGCCTCCGGGCGCTCCGCGCCGGAGAGCGCCGCGAGCATGGCCCGGTGGTCCGGGAAGATCCGCGCGCCGGACTTGCCGGCGGCCTCGCGGGCGGCCTTCTCGTCCGGGTCGCAGACCGCGACCAGCTTCGACTGGCCGAGCTCGCCCAGGATCCGGCCGTGGATCTTGCCCAGCCGCCCGGCGCCGATCAGAGCAGTGCGCATGGCGCGCTATTCCGCCCGCTCGTGCTCTGCCACCTCGGACGGCCCGTGGGCCTTGCGGATGGCCTCGCGGCCGCGGCCGAGGTTGCCCGCCTCGGTGCGCGCCAGGAACTCGAGCAGGTACTTGACCTCGGCGTGCTGGTCGAGGCCCTCGGCGACGATGCGCTCCTTGGCCACCTCCTGGGAGAGCGCCGAGTGGTAAAGCAGCCGGCAGCTCTGGCGCAGCGCGGCGATGGCCTCGCGGCTGACGCCCGAGCGCTGCAGGCCGACGATGTTCACGCCGCGCACCCGCGCCGGGTTGCCGTCGGTGATCATGTAGGGCGGCGCGTCGCGGGTGCACTTGGCCAGCCCGGAGATGAAGGCCTGCCGGCCGACCGTCCCGAAGTGGTGCACGGCGGCCAGCCCCGAGATGATCGCCCCGCGCTCGACCAGCACGTGGCCGGCGAGGGTGGCCACGTTGGCCATGAGCACCCGGTCCTCGAGGATGCAGTCGTGGGCCACGTGGGTGTAGGCCATGAGCATGCAGTCGGAGCCGATCCGGGTGACCCCGCCGCCCCCGGCCGTGCCCTTGTTGACCGTGGCGTACTCGCGGATCACGGTGCGGTCGCCGACGATCACCTCGGTGTCCTCGCCGCCGAACTTGAGGTCCTGCGGGTCGGCGCCGACCGAGGCCCCGGCGTAGAGCCGGCACTTCCGGCCGAGCGTGCTCCGGCCGACGACGCTGACGCGCTCGCCGATGACGCAGCCGTCGCCGATGACCACGTCCGGGCCGATCAGCGAGAAGGGGCCCACCGACACGTCGGCGCCGAGCTTGGCCCCGTCCTGGACTATGGCGGTTGGATGGATGGGCACGGTCATGCACCTCCGGCGGGAGCCATCAGGCTGGAGCGCGGGACGATGGCGAAGCGGATCTGGGCCTCGGCGGCGAGCTTGCCGTCCACCGTGGCGGTGGCCTCGACCTCGCCGAAGGAGGTCCCGCGCATGCGCACGAGCCTGGTCTCCATGACCAGCTGGTCGCCCGGCACCACCGCGCGGCGCAGCTTGACCTTGTCGATGCTGGCCAGCACCGCCACCTTGTCCTTCATGTCCGCCCCGGACAGCGAGGACAGCAGGATGCCGCCGACCTGGGCCATGGCCTCGATCTGCAGCACCCCGGGCATCACCGGCACGTCCGGAAAGTGCCCCTGGAAGAAGTGCTCGTTGGCGGTCAGGTTCTTGAGCCCCACCGCGCGCACGCCCGGCTCGCATTCGACGATCCGGTCGACCAGCAGGAAGGGGTAGCGGTGCGGCAGGAACTTGCGGATCTGGTTGACATCGTACACGGTCTTGCCTCCGTTTCTGACGGCGCAGAGTTCGCGGATCGCGGCCAGGATGGCCCGGTTGAGGTTGTGGCCGGAGCGGGTGCCGCGCAGCTCGGCGGCCAGCGCGCCACCCAGGAAGGCCAGGTCGCCCACCATGTCCAGCAGCTTGTGGCGGACCGGCTCGTCCGGGAAACGCAGCTCGGTGTCCCGGGCCCGGTTGCCCTCGAGCACCAGGGTGTTCTGGGCCGTGGCGCCCTTGCCCCAGCCCAGGGCGCGGAGCTTCTCGGCCATGGCCGCGGGGCAGAAGGTCCGCGCCGGGGCGATCTCGCGCTTGAACGCCTCGGGAGTCAGCTCGAAGCCGCGCTCCCCCTGGGCCAGCGGCTCGCCGGGGTAGTCCAGGCGGTAGCGCAGCAGCAGGCGCGGACCGTCGGCCGGCAGGGCCACCACCGTGCAGTTCCCGGCGCCGGCAACGAGCGGGCTGGCCACCCGGAAGACTGGCCGCTCCGCGGAGTCCTCGACGATGCCGGCGGCCTCCAGCGCCTCGACGAAGGGCAGGGCGCTGCCGTCGGCGGCCGGGGGTTCGACGCCCTCGATCTCCACCTCGGCGTCGTCCAGGCCCGAGCCCCACAGGGCGGCGGCCACGTGCTCCACCGTCTGGACCAGGGCGTCGCCCCGCCGCAGGGTGGTGCGCCCGCCCTCGTTGCTCTTCTGAAGGTCGCCGATGCCCAGGACCGGAGCGCCGGGCAGGTCGGTGCGGCGGAAGGTCAGGCCGGCCCCGGCCGGCGCCGGCACGACGCGCAGCGCCGAGGGCTCGCCGCTGTGGATGCCGCGGCCCTCGAGGCGCGCGGTCGGTCCGCGGAGCGTCCGTCGTTTCATGTCCGGGCCTTCGGTCAGTTCTTCTTGCCGCCCTTGGGCGTGGGGGCCGGGGCGCCGCTGCGCTCGTAGTCGGCGTTGAGCGCCTGGATCAGCTCGTCGGTGATGTCCAGGTAGTCGGCCCGATAGAGCACCGCGCAGCTCGCCGCGCTGCGCACGAAGGACGTCTTGGTCTTGACGTCCTCCTTGTCCAGCACCTGCTGCTGGAGCACCAGGTCCATGCCCTTGTCCTTGGCGATCTTGGCGACGGCCGCATTGAAGTCGGCCCACAGCTCGCCCATGGCCTTGAGCTCGGCCGCGTTCCGGTCTCCCAGGAACTTCTTCTCGTCCGCCCGGAGCTCGGCGATCCGCAGCTCGATGGTCTGCTTGGCCCTGAGGAACTCCAGCGAGTCGCCCTGCCCGCCGTCGGCCAGCTTGCGCTGGTCGGCCTGGATCATCTCGGCCTTCTTCTTGAGGGCCTCCTCCAGGACCTTGAAGTCCTCGCCGATCTTGTCGGAGAGGTCCTTGCCCTTCTTGTAGCCCTGGGTGAGCACCTTGTCGACGTTGACCACGCCGATCTTCATGGGCCGCGGGCCCTCCGCCGCCGAGGCGGCCTGGGACACGGCGGCGAGCAGCGCAGCGGCCGCAGCCAGCACCATCCGAACACTCACGACCTCTCTCCTCTCCCGGCCCCGGGGGCCGGCCACTAGAACAGGAACTCGAAACTCATCTGGAAAACCTGGGTATCCTCGTCGCGGCGGGGGTTGACGGCCTTGCTGAAGTAGAGCTTGATGGGCTTGGGCCCCAGGGCGGCCGGGACGCGGATCAGCAGGCCGCCCCCGTAGGACAGGCGCTGGTCGTGGATGGCGAAATCGTCATCCCCGGTCCAGACGTTGCCGGCATCGAAGAAGAACACGCCGCGCAGGTAGTCCTGGTAGATCGGATAGAGATACTCGACGTTCTCGACCAGCATGTAGTCGCCGCCCACCGCGAAATTGCCGATGCGCGGGGTGATGACCCTGGCCGCATAGCCCCGGACCGTGCCAATGCCGCCGGCGAAGAAGCGCTCGGTCGGCGGCACAATGTCGTTGCGCCCGAAGGGATGGGCCCAGTCGGACAGCACCCGCAGATGCAGCACGTGCGGCCAGCCCAGCGCCCACTGGGGCGAAACCTTGTCCTCCTCCGACCAGAAGAGGCTGCGGGTCCGGAAGAGCGGCAGGAAGACGTTGCCCTCCAGCTCGGTCTTGCGGATGTCGTGGTCGCCCAGGAAGAGCCCGCCAAAGACCTCCTCGCTGGCCTGGAACAGCACGCCCTTGGTCGGGTTGGCCAGGTTGTCGAGGGTGTCGAAGGACAGTCCGACCTCTCCGGAGGAGAAGACGGTCCATCCCTCCTCGTCCTTGAGGACCTGCGGGGCATTGTCGTCCACGCCATTGGTGTAGACGTTCTGGGCCTTGTACTGGACGTACCCGCGCAGACGCGGGTCGAAGAGCATCCGGCCCAGCCGCACCCGGCCGCCGGTGCGCCGGGTCTCGAAGTCCTCGTACTCCGTCAAGGAGTGGAATATCCCGAAACCGAAGCTGTAGCGCTCAGGGGTGTCCCAGATCCAGGGGTCCACGAAATCAATGCTGTAGTTCTGCGAACTCAGGTCCAAGGTGAGCGCCGCGCGCAGCGAGAGGGACTGCCCCCCCCCGCGGAACCCCGGGGCTTCGTCCCAGCTGCGAGGCGGGCTCCGCCAGTCGAAGTTGCGTTGTGTGACCGCGAAGTTGCCACCGAGCGCATTGGTGTCGGGGCTGTAATACACCCCGAAGTTGAACATGCCGGTCTCGTGCTCCTTGACCTCCACCTCGAGGTCGGCGACGTCCGGCTCGTCGGAGGGCTCAGGACGGATGCTGACCTTCTCGAAGAGTCCGCGGCGCCGGAGGTTGCGCTCGCTCCTGGCCACCTTGGCGGAGTCGTAGATGTCTCCGGGAAAGAGCTCCAGTTCCTTGCGGATGACACGGTCGCGGGTGAAGGCGTTGCCCTTGATGCGCACCTCGCCGACGGTGGCCTCGGGGCCGGCCTCGACCAGGAAGCGGACGCCGGCCACTCCCGGCTCGGCGGTGTCCTCCCGGCGGGCGTCGGCCCGGGCGAAGGGCCGCCCGTATTCTCCGAGCAGCGCCTCGACGCGGCGGGCCGCGCGGTAGACCTCGTCGTCGGAATAGGGGAACCCCAGCCTCAGCCCCGCGACGTTGCGCAGTTCGGCCTCGCGCAGGAGCTTCAGGTCGCGGGCGGCCCGGACCAACCGCTCCTCGGAGGCCCCGACCTTGAGCCCGGCCCGCTGCCGGACCTCGTCGTCGGAAACCGTCTCCAGCCGGGGGAAGGTCACCGGGCCGTAGCGGTACAGCCGGCCCTCGCGGATGTCGAAGGTCACCGTCGTCTGGCGGCGCTTGCGCCAGCCGGCCGGAGCGGCGATCTCCGGGGCGAGCGCCGTCACCCGCGCGTCGGAGTAGCCGCTGTTGCGGTAGACCTCCTGGATGCGCATGGCGTCGAACCTGGCGACGTCCGGATCGTAGCCCTTCACCGGGGAGAACCATCCGGCCGGGCGGCCCTGTATGACCTTGAGCAGCGTGCCCTCGGGCAGGGCCGAGCGCCCGCGCAGGACCACCCGGGTGATGATCACCGGCCGATCCTCGGAGATCTCGAAGACGGCGATCACGTGGCCGGGGCGCCCGGTCACCGGCTCGGCCCGGCTGGTTATGCCGGCCAGGGCGTAGCGCTTCTCCGTGTAGTGATCGCGGAAGGCCCGTTCCATCTGGTTGGCCAGGAAGGGATCGTAGCGGCCGCCATCGGACAGGACCGGGTTCGGCTTCCAGCCCTCCTTGGCCTTGGCCTTGGACTTGACTCCGCGGGCCGCATCCATGAGCTCGTCGGACGTGATCTGCTTGTTGCCGCGCAGTTCGACTGCATCGACGATCGGGCGTTCCTTGACACGGACGACGGCCCGGACGCCCGCCGGGGTCAGCGCGGGGCGCCCGAGGATGACGTTGTCGAAGAGCCCCAGCCCGTAGACCCGGTTGAAGTCCTCCCGGTAGGTGGCCGGGTGGAAGGGCAGCCCGGCGCGGGTGGCCATGACCCGGCGGACCTGGTCGGGATCGACCGTCAGCGTCCCCTCGACCACCACCTCGGCGACCGGCTTGCCGGTGAGCTCCGCCTCCGAGGCGAAGGGCGCCGGCGGCTTGGGGGCCTCGGGGGCCGCGCCCACCGGAGCGGCCGGTTCAGGGGCGGGAACCGGAGCCGGAACCGGAGCAGGAGCAGGAGCAGGAGCCGGGGCCGGTGCTGGCTCCGGAGCCGGTTCCGGAGCGGGCGCGGGCGCAGGCGCGGGAACGGGCGCCGGAGCCGGAGCCGGGGCTGGCGCGGGGGCCGGGGCCTCCTCGCCGGCAAGGGCCGCAGCCGGCAGGAATAGCAGCGCTGCGGCCATGACGGCCGCCAGGGCCCTGCGGGCGCGGCGCCCCCGGCTGCCAAGCATCACAGACCCTCCGGGCGGTAGTTCTCGAAGCGGAAGCAGCTGTCCAGGAAGGTCAGCTGCACGTCGGCCACCGGACCGTTGCGGTTCTTGGCAATGAGCAGGTTGACCGGGGCGGTGCGGTTGGGCGGATCCTCGTAGAGGCCCGGCCGGTGTATGAGCATGACCACGTCGGCGTCCTGCTCGATGGCCCCGGACTCGCGCAGGTCGGAGAGCTGCGGGCGGTGCTTGGGCCGGTCCTCGAGGCCGCGGTTGAGCTGGCACAGCGCGATCACCGGAACCTTGAGCTCGCGGGCCAGGGCCTTGAGGCTGCGGCTGACCGCGGCCACCTCCTGCTGGCGGCTCTCGCCGGCGGCCTCCGGGGGGCCCTGGATCAATTGCAGGTAATCGAAGACCAGAAAGCCGACCTGGTTCTTGTGGCGCAGCCGCCGGGCCTTGGCCCGCAGCTGGACGATGCGCGGCTCGGGGCAGTCGTCGATGAAGATGGGCGCCTCCTTGAGGCGGCCCTTGCCCTCGGTCTCCAGGCGCACCCACTCCTCCTGGCTCAGGCGCCCGCGGCGGAGCTTGTGGGAGTCCACCCGGGCGTTGAGGCAGGCCAGGTTCTGGGCGACCTGCTCCTTGGTCATCTCCAGGCTGAAGAGCGCCACCGGCAGGCCCTGCTCGCAGGCGATGTTGTTGAGCATGTTCAGGGCCAGGGTGGTCTTGCCGGTCGAGGGCCGGCCGGCGATGATGATCAACTCGCCGGGCTGCAGCCCGCTGGTCAGCTCGTCGACGTCCCGGAAGCCGGTGGGGATGCCGGTCAGCGCAGCCGTCCCGTGGTGGCTCTCGAGCTTGGCGAAGAGCTCCTCCAGGACCTCGCTGATGGCCGAGACCGAGCTGGCCCGGTCCTGGCCCAGGGCGTAGATGCGCTGCTCGGCGGCCTCAAGCAGGTCCAGGGCATTGCGGCCGGGCTCGAAGCCGTCCCGGACGATCTCGGTGGCCGTGGCGATCAGCTGGCGGGCCAGCGCCCGGTCGCGGACGTGCCGGGCGTACTGCTCGACGTGCGCGCTGGTGGCCACCGCCGCGGCCAGGTCGGCGAGGTAGGCCACCCCGCCGATCTCCTCCAGGATGCCCCGGTCGGCCAGGGCCTGGCGCAGCAGGGCCTGATCCAGGGTCTGCTCGCGGTCGTAGAGCTCGCGGGCGACCTCGAAGATCCGGCGGTGGGAGCCCTTGTAGAAGTCCTCGGGGTGCAGAATCTCCACCGCGGTGCCGGCGGCCTCGCGGTCGATGAGCATGGCCCCGAGGACGTTGACCTCCATCTCCAACGCCTGCGGGGGGAGCTTCTCGAGATTCTCCATGCCTCCGGCATCCCCAGGGGGTGGGCGTCCGGCCGGGCGCCGCGCGGCGTCCGGCCGGGGCGCGGCGCGAACCTGCTACTTCTTCTTGTCGGCCGAGGCCTTGTCGGCCTCCTCGGGCAGCACCCAGACCTTGACGGTGGACTCGACGCCCTCCGCCAGGCGGAAGAGCACGTCGTGCGTCCCCACCTTCTTGATGGGCTCGGCCAGCTGGACCACCTCGGCCTTGACGGCGATGCCGTGCTCGGCGGCCAGGGCCTTCACGATCTCCTCGCCGCCGATCGAGCCGTAGAGGGTCTCGCCGTCGGCCCGCACCTGGATGTTGATGCTGCGCAGGCCGGCCAGCTTGGCGGCCAGGTCCTTGACCTCGGCGACCGCGGCGGCCTGCTTCTCGGCGGTCTGCTTCTTCTCCTTGGCGA
>JAKLDR010000018.1 GCA_022703445.1 Planctomycetota bacterium
TTGTGGGCGCCTGCCTGGGCGGAAGCCGGTACCTGCTCGAGGGTAAACCCGTGGAAGGCGACGATGCGTTGGAGGTGGCGTTGGCGCAACTCACCGCTCAGACGGTGGCGGAGCGGAGTGACCGGACAAGCCTTGCGTTGCGGGTCGTGTTGAGCGACAACGCCAACGCAGGCTACCAACCCAGCGAAGAGCAGATTGCGCGGGCCCGGAGGATCATCGCTGCGGGGACGGCTGAGCCGGAGAAGAGGGTGCAGATCAACATAACCGGTTTCTGCGCCGACGGTAATTGCTACCGCCTTGAAGGGCAGTCAGTTGAGGGCGAAGTCGCCCTCAAGGTTGCGCTGGTCAAGGCCCTGGCGGAGCATCGTGTCGGACGAAAGAGGCCGGAGATTTACACCCTGAAGCTGTCCCTCAAGGTCGAGGTTAAGCCTGGCGTTACCGCCACCGAGGAACAGATCTCTCTGGCCCGCGAGACAATTGCGGAGTTCTGCGCGCAGCCGGTGGATCAGTGAAGATAGACGCTGACGGATGGCTGTGCGCCGCCCTGGATGGCCGCCATTGTTGGCCCGCCGCAGTTGCGGAGGACTATCTCCTCGACGGCCGGCCGGTCGAGCGCGAGGATGTCCCGAAGGTTACCCTCGGCAAGGCGCTGGCGGACTGGCGTGCTGGTAAAGAGGACTCCGGATGTTACACTCTGCAGGCGGAGCTCTGGGTGGAGGCCAAGATTGGCGTTACCGCCACCGAGGAGCAGATCGCGCTGGCCCGCGAGACCATCAAGGCCGCGGGAGTGAACAAGCCGGAGGCGAAGCCATGACCGAATCTGACAGCAGCGAATCCGGCCCGGGCATGGGTGCAGCCGTCGTGGCGGTCGCGGTCCTGGTCCTGGCGGCCGTCGCGGCGTTCTTCATCTTCCGGACGTCCTCGTCCGAGGTTCCGCCGCCGCCGCACCGGGACGAGGTGAAGGTCGGGACCGACGTCGCCAAGCCGGTGCCGCCCCCGCCTCCGCCCGTCGTCAAGCCCCAGGTGATGTCCACCCCCGGCAAGGCGGTCGTCGTCAAGCTCACCGCGCTGGGCGACAACGGCACCTGGTTCATGATCGACGAGGACATCTGCGAGGGTGACGCGGCCCTGACCGGCATGCTCCAGGACCGCATCGCCCGCGACAAGGCGGCCAGGGGCAGTCCCGCGGACTACAGCTACCCGGTGGTCTTCGAGGTTACGGCCGGCACGGGCATCAGCGCCGCCCACGTGGCCGCCGCGCGCAAGGCGGCCGAGGCCGCCGGCGCCAAGGTGGTCGAGAAGGCCCCGTGAACCCGCCATTTGCCCCGCCGCCCTCCGCGCCTCCGCCGTTGCCGGCGCCGGAGCACCCCGGCCCGCCCGCGGACGGGGCGAGCCCCGGCCGCAACTGGCTGGTCGGCTGCCTGGTCGCCGCCCTGGCCGTTTCGGTGTTCGTCATCCTGGTCCTGGCGGTGGGCGCCACCGGTTTCATCATGTACTACCGGGATCGGGCCCAGGAGGCCGATGATTTCGCCTCGGCGCCCATGACTCCGGACCTTTCGGGCCCGGGCACCGCGCCCGCCGGGCCGGTCCCGGCCGAGGACGGCGCCGGCCAGGCCGACGCCGGCGGGGCCGAGGAGGGCGAGGAGGAGGAAGACGCCTGCGTGGTCGCGCTGCCGGTGCTGGTCAAGCTCGCCGGCGTGAACGACAAGGGCGAAGTCCGCTACCTGCTCGACCGCACCGACGAGGTCGCCGGCGAAGCCGCGCTGGGCGCGGCACTCAGGAAACGCCTGGAGGCCGAGAAGACCGATCCGCAGGAGGACCTGCCGCTGATCGTCGACCTGGACGTGGCCACCGCCGCGGGCATCACCCAGGCGCAGGTCGACGCCGCGGTCAAGGCCTGCTGGCAGGCCGGGGCTGCGGTCCTGCCGCCGCCGGACCTCTCGAAGGAGGCAAGAAAGTGACCGCCATCAAGTCCCTGGTCCTCAGGACCGCCGGAACCAACTGCGACTACGAGACCGCCTACGCGCTGGAAACCGCCGGGGCGGTGGCCGAGCGGGTGCACGTGAACCGCCTGGCCGAGGGCGCGGTCCGGCTCGACGACTACCGGATCCTGGCGCTGCCCGGCGGGTTCTCCTACGGCGACGACGTGGCCGCCGGCAAGATCCTGGCGGTCGAGATCATCGCGCGCCTGGGCGAGGCCGTCCGCAAGTTCGTGGAGCGCGGGGGGCTGGTCATCGGCATCTGCAACGGCTTCCAGGTGCTGGTCAAGACCGGGCTGCTCCCCGGGCCGAGTTACGAGGCGGGCGCGGCCACGCTCACCGACAACGACTGCCGGCGCTTCTACGACAACTGGGTGTCGCTCCGCCTGCTGCCCTCGAAGAGCCTCTGGACGCTCGGCACCGGGCAGGTCATCCGGCTGCCGGTGGCCCACGGCGAGGGCAAGTTCGCGGTCCGCGACAAGGAGACCCTCGACCGGATAACGACCGGCGGGCAGGTGGCGCTGCAGTACTGCGACGCGGCCGGCGACGCGGCCGAGGCCTTCCCGGCCAACCCCAACGGCGCGGCGCTCTCCATCGCCGGGGTCTGCGACGAGACCGGCCAGGTGCTGGGCCTGATGCCGCACCCGGAGCGCTTTATCTTCGGCCGGCAATCCCCCGACTGGACCCGCCACGAGGCCGCCCCCGAGTGGGGCGACGGGCTGAGGCTCTTCAAGAACGCGGTGGCCGCAGCGAAGGGCTGACCGCCAATGGTGAATGATGAATGGTGAATGCAGAAACCAGGAGAACCGCGGCGCGACTGCTCCTCCCGTTTCACCATTCATAATTCACCATTCTGCATTCAGCAGAGCGTAGAGCATGCCGGAGCACGAAAGCGCCAGCAAGCCCGCCGCCGCAGAGTCGGGAGTGCTCTACCTCGTGCCCACGCCGCTCGGCAACCTGCGCGACATCACGCTGCGGGCACTGGACATCCTCGGCTCGGCTGACATCCTGGCCTGCGAGGACACCCGGCGCACGGGCAATCTGCTGGCCTGCCACGGTGTCTCGCGCGCCGGGCGAATGGCCAGCTTCCACGAGCACAACGAGCGCGAGCGCGCCGCGGAGCTCGCCGCCGAACTGGTCGCCGGCCGCTCGGTGGCGCTGGCCACCAACGCCGGGATGCCCTCGATCTCCGACCCCGGCTACCGCCTGGTGGCCGCGGCGCTGGAGGCCGGCGCGAAGGTGGTGGCCCTGCCCGGGCCCTCGGCGGTGCCGACGGCGCTGGCCGCCTCGGGGCTGGCCGTGGACCGCTTCGCCTTCCTGGGCTTCGTGCCCAAGAAGCCCGGCGCCCGGGGGAAGTTCCTGGCCGACGCGGCGGCGCGGAGCGAGACCTGCATCCTATTCGAAAGCCCCGAGCGCCTGGCCGGCACCCTGGCCGAGGCCGGCGTGGCCTTCGGGCCGGAGCGCCGCGCGGTCGTGGCCCGCGAGCTCTCCAAGCTCCACGAGGAGTACGCCCGCGGGACGCTCGCGGAGCTCGCCGCGCGCTTCGAGGCCCACCCGCCGAAGGGCGAGATCACCGTCCTGGTCGCCGGCCGGGTCTGGACAGAGTAGCGGATGGCCATGACAGAAGAGGCCACCGCGCAGGCGCGGTGACCTCTTCGAACCGTCTCTGTCCCCTCTCCCCCGAGGGGAGAGGGCAACCATGAGGCTTACTTGAGTCCCCAGGCCGTCAGGTTCTTGTAGCTGATCGCCAGGCTCTCGAACGGGTCGCGCTGGCACTTGTCCTGCTCGACGATGTACCAGCGGACCTTGGCCTTCTTGGCGGCCTTGAGGATCACCGGCCAGTTGAGGTTGCCCTCGCCGATCTCGGCGAAGATGGGGCTCTTGTCGGCCGGGTTGATGGTCATGTCCTTGAGGTGCAGCGCCGGGATCGGTCCGCGCGCGGCGCACTTGGCGATCCAGGCCGCCGGGTCGCCGCCGCCGCGGGCGATCCAGTGGGTGTCGAGCTCCATGGAGAAGTTCTGTCCGGAGGCGTTCTCCATGAGGTGGTCCATGGCCAGCTTGCCGTCGTGCTTGGCGAACTCGTGCTGGTGGTTGTGGTACACGAAGGTGATGCCCTGCTCGCGGAGCTTCGCGCCGATGCCGTCGAACTTCTTCGCGAAGTCGATGAAGGTCTGGGCGTTGAGGCTGTCGCCGAACAGCCCGCCGACGCCGGTGATCTTGCAGCGCCAGAGGTGGTGGTCGGCGATCAGCTGCTCGAGCCCCTCGTTGAAGCGCTGGTGGCTCTCGTGGGTGGCGCAGCAGACCAGGCCGGCGTCCTTGAGGATCTTGCGGAGCTCCTTGGCCTCGATCGGCCCGTGGCCGGAGCACTGCACGGCCTGGTAGCCGATGGCCCGGACCTTCTTGAGGGTCTCGGCGAACTCCGGGGGCGTCTTGCAGAAGTCGCGGACGGTGTAGAGCTGTGCGGCGAGAACGGTCTTGGCCACTGCGGTCATCTCCTTAAAAGGGGTACGACCCGGAGTATAGCACTCCGGGCGTCGGGGGCAAGGGAAGCGGCGCCGCACTGGACCACGGTCCGCCGCGCGCTATCATCTGCGGCGATGAGCGCCAAGCGCACCCTGTCGATCCTGGCGGCCGTCGCCGTGCTGGCCGCCGCCGCAACCGCCGCGGCCGGGTGGCTGCTGCTCCGGAAGCGTCCGGACGGAGAGGTCGCGGCGCCGGTCCCCGGACCGCCGGCCGCGGCGCAGCCCACCGCTGTCCAGCCCGCGCCGTTCGATCCCGCACCGGCAGCTCCCGAGTGGGCGGCGCTGGCGCCGGAGGGCACCTTCCTGCTGCTGGGCACGTCCGACCTCCCCGCCCTGGCGGCCGACCTGCGCTCCGGCCCGGCGGGCAAGACGGCGGCCGCCCCGGGAGTCAGGGCCTTCCTGGACGCCCTGGCCGCCGAGCCGGCCGGCGAGCTCGGGGCGGCGCACGGCGCCGCCCGCCTGGCCCTGGACCTGGCCGAGCTCTCCGACGGCCCGGCCTTCCTGGCCGCCTGGAATTCCCCGGGGGGCGGCGCGCGCGGGGCCGTCGCCGCGTTCCGGGTCAGGCCGGCCGACTCCGGCCGGGCGCTGCACCTGGTCGAGGACGCGCTCAAGTCGCCGGTGGCCGCGGTCCGGCAGGAGCCGCTGGGCATCGGGACGCATCTCCGGACGGCGGCCGCCGCCGGCAGCGAGGGCCGGGCCTGGGGCGGCACCGGGCGCTGGGTGGTGGCCTCGGCGAGCGTCGCGGGCTGCCGGCTGATGCTCAACCGTCTCGCGGGAGCGCCCCCCGCCGCGCGGGAGGATCTCGGTTCGGCCATGGCCGCGGCCGGAGCCGGGCGCCTCGCCGGGTGCCTGAACCTCCGCCGGCCGGGAGGAGCCCTGCCGCCCGCGCTTGGCTGGGAGGCGTCCGGGTGGCTGGGGTACTCGGCGGTTCCCGGAGCGGACGGACGCTGGACGGAGCGGTTCTTCCTGGCCGGCCGGCCCGCGGCGGACGGCGGCCTGATCGGATCCCTGGCGGGCGGCGGCGACCGGCCGGTGCTGGCCTCCCTGCCGGAGTCCACCCTGGGCTGCTTCTCGGCCGGCGTGGCCGACGGCGGGCGCTTCTGGGCCGCGCTCCGGAGGCTGGTCGGCCCAGCCGACCCCGACGGGATGCTCGGGGCCGTGGCCGGCGCGCTGGCCGGCGCCGCCGGCCTGGAGTTCGAGCGGGACGTCGCCCCGGCCGTCCGCGGGGAGTTCACCGTGGCCTGCACGCGGCAGCGCCAGGCGCTCTACCCGCAGACCCTGGTGGGCGTGGGGCTCGCCCCCGGGACGGCGACCAGGCTCTCCGCCGGGAGCGACGCGGCCCTGGCGCTCTTCGGCAACGGCGGGCGGGTGACGGGCGCCGACTGCGCCGGGACGCGCCTGGCCTGGCTGGAGGGCCATTCGCCGGTCGACCCGTACTGTCCGGCCCCCTGCTGCGCCTTCCGCGGCGACCGGCTGCTGGCGGCCAGCTCCACGGTGCCGCTCAAGGAGCTCCTGTCCGGCCGGGGCGGGCGCTGGCTGGAGGCGGCCGACGCCCGCCGCCTGGGTTACGGCCTGCTCGGCATCCGGTGCGACTTGGCCGCGCTCATGCCCTTCGCCGGCGCCGCGGCCGCCGACGCCGGGCTGGCCGGCGCCCTGCCGGTCAGCGCCGCCCGGAAGCTGCCCGCCTCAGAGGAGCTCGCCGAACACCTCGGCGCCCTGGAGCTGGTCGTCGGACGGGCCGAGCGCGGGCTGTGGGCCGAGCTGCGCGCCCCCCTGCCCCTGGGCGCCGCCGCCGCGGCCCGCGGGGCGCTGGCGGACTTCTGACCGCGGCGAAGGTGGTTGAATATTCCGCTGCCGGGGCGAGAATCCCGCCCGGAGCCGCCTCCGCCGGCGGCGGCAGAAAGGCAGCCACATGGCAGTGAACCTCCCCGATCCGCTCAGGCGCCGCGAGATACTCTACGGCGTGGACACGCCGGCCGCGACCCTCTCCGAATACGGCCAGGCCTACGAGGAGGAAGGCCGGTTCGACGACGCCCTGCAGTTCTTCGAGCAGGCCCGGGACGCCAAGGGGCTCGGGCGCATCAAGGAACAGGCCTTCAAGCTCGGCGACGCCTTCATGCTCAAGCGCATCGCCAAGGCCATGCCCGAGATGGCCACCCCGGCCGACTGGGAGCGCATGGCCAAGCGGGCCGAGGAGCTCGGCAAGAACCTGTTCGCCGAGCAGGCCCGGCAGGCCCTGGCCGGGCACCTGGAGGCCGTCGAGCCCGAGGAGAAACAGGGTCTGGGCAAGGCCTGACCCGGACTGGACGGAGGCGTCCGGCGGTTCCCGGGCTTTTCCCTTGCAGCCCGCCGCCCCGGGAGGAAAATGCCTGCGGGCTGAATAGGGCCTCGTCCGAGGCCGTCAAGGAGCACGTCGCGGCCCCAGACCGGGGCCCGTAGGAGGCTTGGCAGACATGACATACCTGAGACTCACCACGCTTCTGGCCCTCTTGGCCTTCGCGGCCGCCGCCGGCTGCAGCCAGACCAAGACGGTCATCGCCCAGGGCCCCATGACCCAGAGCGTCCAGTTCATCGGCGTGCCCTCCAGCCTGACCGTCGTCCAACAGAACGGCGAGAAGGACGAGGCCGGCGATCTCAAGCGCATCCAGGCCCAGATCCGCAACGAGTCCAACCGCAGCAAGGCCTGGCAGCTGGAGTACAAGGTCCAGTTCTTCAACGCCGACGGCCGCGAGGTCACCTCCACCGCCAAGGGTTGGGTGATGCTGACCATCGGCCGCGGCGAACTGGCCACCCTGAACGGCTCCACCACCCAGCCCGGCGCGGTCCGGGCGACCGTCACCGTCCGGGAGTTCGACCCCAAGCAGTAGCCGGCGCGGCGCGCGGCGCCAGGCGCCCGGCTGACTGCGGGAACAGGCAAGGGAGGTCTTCGGAGATGAAAAAGCTGCTTTCCATCGGCGCGGTTCTTTCCCTGGCTCTGGCCGGGCTGCTCGTGGCCGGCTGCGAGCCGGAGGTCAAGTACGACGACCCCGGCAGCCTGACGGTCAGCAAGGACTTCTCGGACACCGACATCCGCGCCACCGCCGACGAGCTGGGCGCCAGCCTGGGCGAGTTCCTGGACAAGAGCCCGCTGATCGCCAAGGCCGCCAAGACCCCGGTCTTCCTGCCCCTGGAGATCAAGAACCGCACCGACCGCCGGCTCAACACCCGGATCATCATGGACCGGATCGAGACCGCCATCCTCAAGAGCGGCAAGGTCGAGCTGGTCGCCGGCGAGGCCCGCGAGGCCCTGGCCAAGGAGTACGACTACATGGCCTCGGGCATGGTCGACCCGGCCACCCAGAAGGGCCCCGGCAAGCAGACCGGCTGCGATTACGTGCTGATCGGCTCGATCGAGAACGTGCCCGCCAAGCAGGGCAGCGTCAAGGTCGACTACTACTACATCAAGCTCAGCCTGGTCAACGTCTCCAAGAACACCAAGGCCTGGCAGGAAGAGAAGGAAATCAAGAAGCGCATCCAGAAGTAGCCGCGCTTCGGGCCGCAGGCCGCAGAGGGGGTTCCCTTGCGCCAGTCGCTGGCGTCCGTGATTCTTCTGGCCGCCGCGGCGCTGACCGTGGCGGGCTGCTCCGACTACAAGGCGCGCACCGCCGACGCCCGGCAGGCCTTCTACTCCGGGGACTTCGAGACCGCCGGCAAGACCTATGCCCAGAAGCGGCGCGGCGAGGACCGCGACCGCCTGCTCTACTACCTGGACGCGGGCATGGCCTTCCACGCCGCCGGGCGGCGCGAACTCTCCAACAAGTACCTGGTCAAGGCCGACGACCTCATCGAGGAGCTGAACTTCTCGACGGGGGCCGGCGCCCAGACCGCCGCGGTGCTGACCGACGACCGGGCCCTGCCCTACGTCGGCGAGGAGTTCGAGGCCGTGCTGGTCAACGCGGTCATGGCCCTGAACTTCCTGGTCGCCGGCGGCCCCCGGGCCCCCGAGAACGCCCTGGTGGAGTGCCGGCGGCTGGACTGGAAGCTGCGCGAGTTCGCCGAGCTCAGGAAGCGCCCGTACCTCCAGAACGCCTTCGCCCGCTACCTCTCGGGCGTGGCCTTCGAGATGGACCGCGAGCCCAACGACGCCTACATCGAGTACAAGCTGGTCCACAAGCTCCGGCCGGACTTCGAGCCGGTCCGGGCCGACCTGGTCCGGCTGGCCTGGCGACTGGGCTTCCGCGACGACGCCGAGGCCTGGGAGAAGAAGTTCGGCATCAAGTTCGACCGTGCCGTCGAGAACGGCACCGGCGAAGTGGTGCTGGTCTACCAGTGCGGCCGCGCGCCGGTGAAGGTCCAGCGCGACGAGCTCCTGGACCTGCCGGTCTACAAGAAGCTGGACTACATTGAGCGCGGTGCGGTCCTCAGCGCCGCCGGGCTCCCGCCGGTCCGGACCCAGACGCTGGAGGACGTCGAGGCCACCGCCATCAAGACGCTGGAGGACCGGATGGGGCCGATCCTGGCCCGCCGGGCGGCCAAGGCGGCCATCAAGACGGCGGCCGCCGTAGGGGTCCACGAGGCAGTCAAGGGCAGCAAGAAGGACCGCAAGGAGCACCCGGAGCGCGAGGCCCTGGCCATCCAGGCGGCGGTGGTCACCTTCCAGCTGCTCAACGCCCTGGACCAGGCCGACACCCGCAGCTGGCTGACCCTGCCGGCCAGCTTCCAGGTGGCACGCATGCGGCTGCCGGTCGGAGCGCACACGATGGTTGTCGAGTTTCAGGACGCCGCCGGCAATCCCACAGGGCACCGCGCCGAGTTCGCGGGCGTGCCCGTGCAGCCCGGCCGGATCACCGTCCTGACGGTGCGGTCGCTGCGGTAACGGCCGGCTTTCGGCCTTGGGCTTTGGCTTTCGGAACGGCCGAGGAAACGCGTGGGCAAACTTCGTCTCGCTCGGCCATTAGTTGTTGTGTCGAAAGCCGAATGCCGATGGACGAAGGCCGACGTTTTGTTGTTGTTTTTTCCTTGCGCCTCCCGAAAACCCGGGCATACTCCCCGCCGTGAACTTCGTCGCGCGTGAATGGATGAGCCGTACCGTCCGGTGCGAGGCACCGTCCGCTCCCACTTGAAGCCCAGCGTCGTCCGGCGGTAACCCGCGGGTCGGATACTGTCCCCGCGGCGCGCGTCGAACCCATTGCACGACGGCAGAGGAGAAAGACATGAAGTTCAACGGCAGAATCCTGGTAATCGGCCTCGGCGGCGTCTCGCGCTGCGCCATGCCGCTGCTCTTCAAGCACCTGGGCGCGCCCAGGTCGCGCTACACGATTATGGACTTCACCGACGACCCGGTCACCGTCAAGGCCGGGACGGCGCTCGCCGCCGCCGGCGCGAAGTATGTGAAGGCGCGCATCACCCGGGAGAACCTCGGGGCCCTGCTCGGCAGGTACCTGGGCCCCGGCGACCTCTGCGTGGACCTGGGCTGGAACATCGGCTGCAACGACATCCTCCAGTGGTGCCGCGACCACGGCGTGCTCTACACCAACACCTCGGTGGAGGTCTGGGATCCCTACGAGGGCATCGGCACGAAGACCCCGCCGGACCGGACGCTCTACGTGAGGCACATGGCGCTGCGCAGGATGATCGCCGGCTGGGGCGACAACCAGGGCCCCACCGCGGTGCTCGACCACGGCGCCAACCCCGGCCTCGTCTCGCACTTCACCAAGCAGGCGCTGGCGGACATGGTCAAGCGGCTGCTGGCCGGCAAGGGCGACAAGGCCCCCGGCGGCGCGCGCCGCGAGAAGCTCCAGGACGCGCTCGGCCGCCAGGCCTGGAACGAGCTCGCCATGACGCTCGGCGTCAAGGTCATCCACATCAGCGAGCGCGACACCCAGATCGCCTCGGTCCCCAAGCGCGAGAACGAGTTCGTCAACACCTGGTCGATCGAGGGCCTATACGAGGAGGGCACCAGCCCCGCCGAGATGGGCTGGGGGACGCACGAGAGGAAGCTCCCGCCGCGCGCCTGGCAGCACAAGTCCGGCCCGAAAAACCAGATCTGCCTGGGCAGTTGGGGGCTCAACACCTGGGTGCGCTCCTGGGTGCCCTGCGGCGAGATCATCGGCCGGGTCATCCGCCACGGTGAAGCCTTCACCATCTCCGACCACCTCACCGTCTGGAAGGGCGCGAAGGCCGCCTACCGCCCGACGGTGCACTACGCCTATGGCCTGTGCGACTCGGCCATCGCCAGCCTCGTCGAGCTGCAGATGCTCAACTACCGGATGCAGCCGAAGCTGCGCATCCTCGGCGACGACATCGCCGAGGGCCGCGACGAGCTCGGCTGTCTGCTCATGGGCCACGACTTCCGCAGCTGGTGGATCGGCTCGCTCCTGGACATCCACGAGGCCCGCAAGCTCGTCCCGCACCAGAACGCCACCACTCTGCAGGTGGCCTGCTCGCTGGTGGCGGCGACGATGTGGATGATCAGGAACCCCCGGAAGGGCGTCTGCGTCCCCGACGACCTGCCCCACGATGAGATCCTGCGCGACGCCCGGCCCTACCTCGGCCCGTGCGTCTCCAAGCCGGTCGACTGGAGCCCGCTCGACAACTGGGATAACGCCCACGGCAACGGCGGCGCGAAGAAGCCGGCGAAGGCCGACGAGTGGCAGTTCACCACGTTCATGGCGCGGGCCCAGGGCTGACGACGGGGGATTTCACCGCAGAGGGCGCGGAGTAACGCAGAGGACGCCCCGGCTTTCGTCTTGAGGTGAATCGGAATGCCGCAGACAGAGGAAAAGAAAACGCCCCGCCCCGAACCGCGTGCCTGGTGTTTCACCGCTAGGCTGGCCGACGGGGCGTCGGTGGCCGGCATCCTGGCCTTGGCCCTGGCGTTCTACGCTGACGTCGGCGCACTCATCGCTGGCGCAATCGCTGTGCTCGTCGGGGCCATGGCGCTGATCAACATCAAGGGCCTCAAAGCCCCTCCCGCGTCGGACATTCCGGACGATGACCCCGTGGGCAGATACGCTGCCCGCCGGATCTACGGAGCGCGAAGGAAGGCCTGGATGGCGATCTGCCTGGGGCTGGTAGGAGCTGGCCTTGCCTACGCCCTACACCACCTGCTGCATAAGCACTGACAACCCCAACTGCCCTCTGCGCTACTCCGCGACCTCTGCGGTGAAAGCCCCGGCCGTCAGACGACGATGACCTTCGCCGACGGGATGCCGTTGAACATCACCGCGCTGGCGCAGCTGTAGGCGCCGATGTTCTGGACGTAGACCACGTCGCCGACCTCGAGCTCCGGGATCTCCTCGCTGAGCGAGATGGTGTCGAAGCTGTCGCAGGTCGGGCCGGCGAGCACGCTGAGGAACTTCTCGGTGTGCTTGAGGGTCTTGAACTCGTACTTGCAGTGGTCGAATACGATGCCCGAGAAGTCGCCGTAGACGCTGTCGTCCAGGTAGTAGTAGTTCTTGTTGCTGCGGATCGAGCGTCCGGCCACCCGGGTGATGAGCATCCCGGCGGGGCCGCACAGCGCCCGGCCGGGCTCGGCGATGATCTCGACCTCCTTGGGGAACAGCCGGTCGAGCTCCTGGCGCATCTGCGCCGCGAAGCTCTCGAGGTTGACGCGGTCGGTGGTCAGGTGCCGGATGGGGAAGCCGCCGCCGATGTCCAGGGTCTTGAGCTTGAGACCGACGCTGCGCGCCTCCCGGAAGATCCGGGCGCACTCCTCCATGGCCTGGTGGTAGTTCTGGTAGTTGGTGCACTGCGAGCCGACGTGGAAGCTCACGCCCTCGGGCCTGAGGCCGAGCGACCGCGCCTTGAGCAGCATCGGCACCACCTGGTCCGGGTCGGTGCCGAACTTCAGCGACAGCTCCACGATGCTGCCCAGGTTCGAGCACTTCAGCCGGCAGAGCACCCGGCAGCCGCGGGCGTGCTTGGCCAGCTTGTAGAGCTCCGGCTCGTTGTCGAAGGTCACGAAGTTGACGCCGTGGCGCCGGGCGTACTCGAGCGACCCCGGGCTCTTGATGGGGTTGGCGTAAATGATCCGGCTGGGGGCCACGCCCTGATTGAGCACGTGGCGGAGCTCGCCCTCGCTGGCCACGTCGAAGCAGCCGCCCAGGTCCCGGAAGGTGCGGATGATGTCCGGGTGGGGGTTGGACTTGATGGCGTAGTAGAGCTTGACCCGCGGCAGCCGGCGGCGGAAGCGCTGGTACTCCTCGACCAGCTTCGACTTGTCCAGGACCATGAGCGGAGTGCCGTGCAGCTTGATGAGCGAGCGGATGCGCTTGGGCAGGCTCAGCTTCATTATGGAGGGGGGGGTGCGGTGGACCTCGGCGGTCACGAACTGCGCGGGGTTCAGGATCGGGCCATCCATCGGCTTGGATCCGTTGCTGCGGCCATTGACCTTTGCGGCGCCGATGTGCCTCGCGGCCTTACCCATCTCGCGTAGCCCCTCCGAGGACCGGTTCGCCGGCGGCTCCGGAAGCGGAGGCGTCGCCGGCGATGAAAGCAACTACTATCGCTCGTTCCCCGGATTGTCAATGCCAAAAGGCCTCAAGCCGGCCAATAATAATCCCCCGTTGATTCCGTCCACTCATATGGAGAAAATGCGTGCGATGTCGACGCGCCTGATGTCCCTCTTCTCGGCCTGTCTGGCCGCGGCGCTCCTGGCCGCGGCGGCGGCCGCATGCCCGGCCCGCGGCGGCGAGACCGCCCCGCCGCTCGAGGACGAACTGCGCGCCAGGGCCATCGCCGCGGCCAAAGCCGGAACGCTGGGGGCCTTCCGCGCGGAGGTCGCCGGGCGGCTGGGCAAGGCCCTGGCCGAGCCCGAAGCCCTGGGCAGGGGTGCCGGGGATCTCGAGATCCTGGAGCACTACCTCAACGTCGGCCGGCTGCTGGACTTCCCCGCGGACGACGAGGGCCGCGCCTTTCTGGCCTGGTTCCTGGAACAGCGCGAGTTCTGCTCTCGCTTCCTGCATGCGCTCGAGCCGACCGACTCGCCGGCGAAGGCCGTGGAGGTGCTCCGGAGGCTCAAGGCCGTCAAGGGCGTCGACGAGAAACGCTACCTGCGGCACAGCGAGATGCTCATCGCCCTCGCCCGGATCTGGGACGCCTACGAGTGGCTGCCCTGGACCGGCCTGGAGGTGCCCGCCGATCGCCTGGAGGACATCTACGTTTACTACCTGAACGGCGGCGCGTTCCTGCGCTGGTCGCCAGAGCAGCTGCCCCACGAGCTGCTCCTCTACCTGGTCGACCACCCCCTGCCCAAGGACGAGCGCGACTTCGTCCTCAGGAACTACCTGGACAACCAGAACCCGGCGAGGGTCTTCTTCGAGATCCGCTGGACCGAGGACGCCGGGGCGCTGGGCGGCGGCCGCAACAAGAGCCTGCGCTACAGCCTGATGAACATCAAGGAGCGCGGCGGGATCTGCATGGAGCAGGCCTACTACGCCACCTCGGTGGCCAAGTGCCTGGGCATTCCGGCGGCCTACTGCCGGGGGATCGGCGGGCGGGGGGCCCACGCCTGGGTGGGCGTGCTGCGCAAGCACGACGGCGCGATCTTCTGGGACTTCCGGATGGCGCGCTACGGCTACGACCATTACTGGCGGGGAGAGACCTTCTCGCCGGCCTGCCGCCGCGCCATCGTCACCGACGGGGAGGTGGCCATGAGCGCGGGCTACGCGATCCTCCCGCGCTCGGCGGTCGAGTCGGCCGACGCCCGCCGGGGACTGGCGCTCTTCCTGCTGTTGGGCGACGCTCCGGGCGCGGCCGCGGCCGGCGACCCCCCGGAAGCCGCCCTGCCGGATCTCTCCGGTCTGGCGCCCGGGCGCCGCAAGCTGCTGCACGACCTGCTCTACTCCTCGGTGCAGGCCAACCCCTGCGCCCTGCGCAGCTGGCAGCTGGTGGGCGCGGCCGCGGCCCGCGGCGCCTTCAGCCAGCAGGAGATCCAGGCTTTCAGCGACCTGCTCTTCCGGTCGGTCGATCGCTACTCGCCGGACTTCGCCTGCCGCACGGTGCAGCTCTTCCTGGCGGCGGTCAAGGATGAGGCCGACCGCGACCGGCTCTACGAGGCCTGCTTCGCCTATTTCAAGAAGCGCCCGGACCTGGCTGCCGAGCTCAAGGTGGCCCAGGGCCGGAGGCGCGAGGCCGACGGCAAGCCGGACCTGGCGCTCCGCTCCTACCTCGACGCGGTGTCCGGCTTCCCCTGGGACGGGCACGTCACGCAGGAGGCGGCCAAGTGCCTGGACGAGCTGCTGGCCAAGGGCGAGCCGCGCAAGGCCGTGGAGGTGCTCACCGGGGCGTGGCGCTCCATGGACCTTGGCGTCCAGGGGGGCGGCGCGCAGGAGCGCATCGCCCTGCGCCTGGTCGGCGAGAACCTGATCAAGTATCTCAAGCTGGCCGGCATGGAGAAGGAGCTGGCCGCCTTCGAGCCGGCCTTCCGTCGGGCCTTTCCGGCGCAGAGACGATAGCGCGCCGCCATTGGCAATGCCGCCGCCGGGCGGCTAGAATGCCCCCGATGAGAATCCTGGTGGCCCCCTGCACCTTCAAGGGCAGCCTGTCGGCCCGGCTGGCGGCCGCGGCCATCGCCCGCGGGCTGGTCTCGGCCGGGCTCGAGGCCGACGAGCTTCCGCTCTCCGACGGCGGAGAGGGGCTGGTCGACTGCTTCCTGACGCTGCCCGGGGCCGAGCGCGTGGAGGTCGAGGCCACTGGTCCGATGGGTCGTCCGGTCCGCGCCGCCTACGCCCTGCTCTCCCCCTCCACCCCCGGCTCACAACCAGCGACCGCGGTCATCGAGATGGCCGCCTCCTCCGGCCTGCCGCTGGTGCCGGAGGCTGGCCGCAACCCGCTGCTGGCCACCACCCGGGGCTTCGGGGAGCTGATCCTGGACGCCGCCCGGCGCGGCGCGCGGAGCCTCCTCCTGGGGATCGGCGGCAGCGCCACGGTGGACGGCGGCGCGGGGATGGCCGCGGCCCTCGGTGTCCGGCTGCTCGACGACCGCGGCCGGGAGCTCCCCGACGGCGGCGGCGCCCTCGAGCGGCTCGCGCGGATAGACGCGGCGGGACTGCCGCCGGCCATCCGCGCCCTCGAGATCAGGGTGGCCTGCGACGTGGATTCGCCGCTCCTGGGCCCGACCGGCGCGGCGCGGATGTTCGGGCCGCAGAAGGGCGCCACGCCGGAGATGGTCGAGCGCCTGGAGGTGGCCCTGGGCCGGATGGCCGGGTGCGTTCTGGCGGACCTCGACCGCGACGTGGCCGGCCTCCCCGGCGCTGGAGCGGCCGGCGGCCTGGGGGCGGGGCTGGTCGCCTTCCTCGGCGCCAGGCTCGTTCCCGGCGCCGACTTGGTCATGGACGCGGTGGGCTTCGACGCGCGACTGCGCTCCGCGCGCTGCCTGGTGACCGGCGAGGGCGCCCTCGACGTCCAGAGCCTGCGCGGCAAGGCCCCGGTGGCCGCGGCCCGCCGGGCGGCCCGGGCCGGCGTGCCGGCGGCGGCGCTGGTCGGCTGCGCGCGGCTCCCGGCCGACGAGGCCCGGGGGGCCGGCCTCGCGCGCGTCTGGCAGCTCACCGAGCTTGCCCCGCCGGCCGACTGCGTGGCCCGCGCCGGCGAGATGCTCGAGCGGCTGGCCCGTTGCCACGCCGGCGAGATAGCGGCGCTGGCGGGCGGGGAATGAAGCGGAAGATCGGCGTCAGCGCCAGGATCTGGGCCCGCCGGCTGCTCGGGCTGGGGGATCCGCCGCGCTCCATCGCCATGGGCGCGGCCCTCGGGGTGCTCATAGCGTTCGGCCCGACCTACGGTCTGCAGCTTCTCCTGGCCATCGGTCTGGCCCTGCTGCTGCGGGTCAACAAGGCGGCCACGGTGCTGCCCACCTTCCTGGTCAATCCCGTCACCGGCCCGCCGATCTTCGTCCTCCAGTACCTGCTCGGCCGGGCCGTCCTGGGCGGCGGCACCGAGGCCGAGCGCGAGCACATCCGCCGGCTGGCCGAGGCCCTCGGAGCCATCCGCCTGCACGAGTTCGGCGCCTCGATCCGGGAGGCCCTGGCCGCCGGTGCCGAGCTGGGCTGGGGCGTGATCTGGGCCGTGCTCGTGGGCATGGCCATCTCGGCCGGAGCGCTGGCGCTGCTGACCTATCCGATCGTGTTCCGGGGCGTGATTTGGTTCCGCCGGAAGCGCGCCGAGCGCCGGGCGGGTAGCCGGGCGGCCGCAACCCCGGCCGCGGGCGGCAAGCCCCCGGACGACGCGGCGAAATCCACTTGAAGGCGGCCGCCGCAGGCTGAAACTGGAGGTTGCCAGCCGGTGACCAGGTGGCTGGCGGCCGGTTTGGCCCCCCTTGCCGGGCGAGGTTTTTCGGGATTTTGAGGAAACCGGAGTGGGCTCTCTGGAGTCGAAGGGCATGAAGGCGGCGTCCGAGGAAGCCAGGTTGCTGGCGCTGGCCCGTTCGGGCAGCTCCGAGGCCTTCGACCGGCTGGTGGAGCTGCATCAGGACCGCGTCTACGGCCTGCTCCTGCGGCTGACCGGCTCGGCGGAGGACGCCGAGGACCTGGCCCAGGAGTGCTTCCTCCGCGCCTGCCGGGCGCTCGACCAGTTTCAGGGGGGATCGGCCTTCTACACCTGGCTGTACCGGATCGCCCTGAATCTGGCCCGCTCCGGGCACCGCTCGGAGCGCCGGCGCCGCGGAAGGGAGGTCCCCATGGCGGTGCTGGCCGGCGCGGCCGCCCGGCAGGGGGACTCCGGGGACGATGGGGACGGGGGCATCGAGATGGCCGCCATCGAGTCCGGGCCCGACGAGCTGGCCGAGAGGCGCGAGATGGTCCGCAAGGTCCAGGAGGCCCTGGAGGATCTCAGCGGGGACCACCGCGAGGTTGTGGTCCTGCGCGACATCGAGGGCCTGGACTACGAGGAGATCGCCGACCTGGTGGGAGTCAGCCGCGAGGCCGTCAAGAGCCGGCTGCATCGGGCCAGGGGAGAGCTGGCCACGCGCCTGAGGAGGATGGGCTGTGAGCTGTGAGCTGATCCGCGCCGAGCTCGACGCCTACCTTGACGGCGAGCTGGAGGCCGAGCGCGCCGCCGAAGTGGCCGCGCATCTCGCCGGTTGCGCCGACTGCGCCGCCGCGCTTGCCGAGCGCCGGTTGGTGGTCAGCGCCCTTCAGTCCCTGCCCCGCCCGTCGGCCCCGGCAGGTTTCGCCGAGAAGTTCGTGGTCGCCCGGCAGGCCTGCGTCCCGGCCGGCTTGGCCGCATCCGCCGCCGCGGCCGCTCAGCCGCGTCCGCTCTGGCGCCGGCCGTGGCTGGCCGGCTCGGCCGCCGCGGCTGCGGCCGCGCTGCTCCTGACCGTCACCCTGCTCGGCGCCGGCCGCGGCCCGGGCGCGGTCGACGCCGAGGCCCCCTGCCGGACCGCCCCGCCCTGTGCCAAGGCTGAGGGGCCGGGCCGTGCGCCGGTTCGGGACGGCGGAGGTTCCCACGCCGGCCGGCACGAGGATCGCGAGCGCAGTGAGCACGATGCCCTCCGCGAACGGGAACAGGAAAGGTTCCACGCAGGCGTGAAGCGCGAGGCCGACGGGGGCCACACCGATTACCGCAAGTCCGGCGGGACCGGCGAGGTCGCTCCGGGCGCCGTTGCGGCTGTCGTGGCTGACTCGGCCGCGCCGGCACCTCCGCCCTCCCCGCCCAGGCCGGCCGCCCCGCTGGCCAGCAAGCCTGCCGCCCCCGCCCCCGGTCCCGCTCCAGTGGTACTTCCGCCCGCGTCCGCCGACGAGGATGCGCTCGCTGACCTGGCGATGGGCCGCCGCGACGGACAGAAGAAGCAGACCGGCGCACCAGCCAAGCTCTCCACGTCCGAAGGCTTGACCAGGTCGCCTGTCGCGGGCCTAGAGGAAAGCCGGGAGGCCGCTCCGGAGCGCCGCAGCCTGGCTCTGCGGGCCGACGACCCGGAGGTCGCGGTGCGTCGGCTGGTCGCGATCGCCGAGAACCTGGGCGGTCGCGAGCTGGCCTCGTCCGCCCCTGCCGGTGGCGCCGTCGGGGTGGCCGCCGGTGTCGCCAGCGAGGGGGCCGTCGCGGGCGCTGAGCAGCCCAAGGTCGCCGGCCTGGCCAAGGGCTTGGACGCCAGCCGCGAGAAGAAACTGAAGGAAGTCGCAGGCAAGCCCGCCGAGCGCGGTCTCGGATACCTGGAGGCTGCCTCCAGGCGCGCGGTGATCCTGGCCGTGCCGGCCAGCCGCCTGGAGGCCTTCCAGCGGGCGCTGGCCATCTGGGACGCTTCGTCCCGGAAGGCGGAGGAGGCCGATGACAAGAAGTCGGCGGACGCCTCCGCCGCCGCTCCGGGAGCCTTCGCGTTTACCGTGGATCCCCTGGGCGCGGCCGCCGCCGGACCGCGGGCCTGGGGTGGTGCCGGAGCCGGTGCCGGCGGCCCCAAGGGCGACTCCGCCGAGTCCAAGGAGGCCGAGCGGCTGGTCCTGTTCGTGGTCACGATCGCCGCCGGCCCGGATGCGGAGGCGGCAACCAGGGCCAGGGCCGCCGCCGAGTCCGAGACCGGCAAGTAGCCCGCACGACCCGCAGCCGATGGCTTGGCTCGCCTCCGCCCGGAGGCGTTACAGATCCAGTTCCAGCGGTTCGATGCCCAGCAGAATCAGCCAGCGCTTGGCCCACTCGCGCTTGTGGCGGGCCTGGTAGCGGTACCAGGCCGCCCTCAGCTGGGGATAGCCGACCAGCAGCTGCTCGAAGAGGCTGCCGCCGTCGTGGGCGTAGACGGCCATGGCCACCTTCTCGCGGAGCGCCTCGTGCTTGATGGCCTGGGCGAAGCGCACCTTGAGCCGGTGGTCCTCGGTCCAGCGGGCCTCGGGGATGCGCGCGAAGCCGGCGCCCTTGTCGTCGCGGACCACCGCCTGGGCCAGAGGGGCGTCCTCCAGCTGCCACTCGGGCAGATCGGTGTCCTCGAGCTTCAGTCCCTTGCGCACGGCGTTGAGCAGCCTGGTGGACAGGGTGATGACCTCGCCGGTCTCCAGGTTGAGGAAGTGGTCGGTCTCGCTGCGGTCCAGGTGGTCCATGGCCGCGGCGACCTCGTCGAGGTCGACCGGCAGCCCCCTCAGCGAGTCTGGTGCCTGAGCCACTCGCGGACCCTTTCGACGCCTTCCTCCAGGCGAACCTGCGGCTCCCAGCCCAGCAGCTCCCGGGCGAGGCGGTAGTCGCACTGGAGCTTCATGATTTCGCTCTGCGGGTGGATGTGTTCGACGTGCCGGATCCTCTCTGCGTCCGGGCAGATCATGGCCGCCAGCTCGTTGACGGTCACGTCGCGGCCCGATCCGGCGTTCAGCACCCGTCCGCGCACCCTGTCGCCCGCCGCGGCCTCGACCACGAAGCGGGCGCAGTCGGTGGCGTAGAGCAGGTCGCGGGTCTGCCGTCCGGAGCCGTAGATGTCGAGCGTCCTGCCGGCGAGCTCGCGCTGGCAGAATATGGACACCACCCCGCCCTCTCCGTCGGCGCGCTGGAACGGGCCGTAGGTGTTAAAGGGCCGGACCACCACCACCGGCAGTCCGTAGGCCTGGCCATACGACAGGGTCAAGGCCTCCCCGGAGAGCTTGGCCGCGGCGTAGGGGCTGGCCGGGAAGGTAGGGTGCTTCTCGTCTATGGCCCGGTCGAGCGCCCGGGCGTAGACCATGCAGGTGGACATGAACAGGAACGGCGTTCTCCGCTCCCGGCAGAGCTCCAGCAGCCCGAAGGTGCCGGCCACGTCGGCGTCGAAGGTCTCGGCCGGGCGGTCGATGGAGTCCTGCACGTTGATCTTGGCCGCCAGGTGCAGCACCAGGTCGACGCCGCGCCCGAGCAGCGCCCCGGCCAGGCGCCGGTCGCGGATGTCTCCGACCACGAACTCGCGGAAGCCGGAGCGCCCGGCGAACTCGGCGAGGTTCGCCTCGCAGCCCGAGGAGAGATTGTCGAGTACAAGCACATCAGCCGAGCGGGAGAGCAGCTCGGCCACGACCCAGCGGCCGATGAACCCGGCGCCGCCGGTGACTAGCGCCCTCATCGAACCGCCCCCTGGCAGCGGGGGAAGGCGGGAGAGGAGAACAGCCCGGCAGTCGTCGCTGGTGCGGCTGTGCGGGAGGCTCCCATGCGATGCAATGAGCCCACAGCTGGTCTCCTGCGGTCCTGCCCAAGTATAGTGATCGGGCCGGTCCCGAACAACCGTCATTTGTCAAACGAAGCCGTTCTGAGCCCGTGCCGAGGCAACGGGGATCCTGATGCCGACCACAGCCGGCCTCCGTTAAAAACTCCAGTGACAGAGGGCCATGGCACAGCTAGTTGTTTCATCGGCCTCCAACGGCCGTGCGTGGCTGGAGTGTCACCAGCATCCTATCCGGCCAATTATTGGGCCGATACATCTGTCGGGCGGACTCCAAATCCATAAAGAGAGAGTTTCATAAGACACCTGATGGACCTGTGGTGTAGATAATACCGGTAGTACGACCATAATACCAGTTCGGAGGAAGCCGATGCCTGCAGGCCAGACTCTTACTGACAGATTCACCGAACGCCTGCGCGAGGAAATCGACGCAGGTCGGTGGCGCAACCAGCCGTTGCCGTCGGAGCGCGCCCTCTCGGAGCGCTTCGACATATCGAGAGTGACGGTGCGCAGGGGACTCAAGCAACTCTGCGCTGAGCAGCTGGTCGAGGCACAGCCGGGCCGCGGGTACTTCGTCATCGCCAGGGAGCCGAGGCGGGCCGAAGCCGACAGGGCCCGCGCGGTGCTCTTCGTGCACTGCGACCAGTCCGGCCGGCCGGCCTTGGACAGCCTGCACACCGGCATCGTCAACGGAGCCATCCTCGAGGCCGACAGCCTGGGGCTGGAGCTATACGTGACCAGCCAGAAGGCCTCGAGCCTGGCCGGATCGCTGGCCGAGCGCTGGGGGCGCGACCTGCGCGGGGTGCTGCTCGACTGGACCAGCCCGGAACTGGCCGGCATGATGGCCGGCAAGGGCATTCCCTTCGTGCTGGTGGAGAACGATCTTGAAGGGGTTACCGCCACCGCGGTCATCCAGGATAACGCCGGGGGCATCGCCCTGGCCATGGATCACCTTGCCGAGCGGGGGCACCAGGCGGTGGGGCTGGTGGTCACTGATCAGGAGGCCGTCCACCCGCGGCAGCGACTGGCTGGCTTCCGGGAGTGGCTGCTGCGCCGCGGCGGACGGTTCAACCCGGCCTGGGTCGCGCGCGCCGCGCTTGACGAGTCAGGCGGGCGCGAAGCGGCTGCGGCGATCCTCTCCGCGGCCGAGCGGCCCACGGCGCTGGTGGTCGCCCACCGGGAGATGCTCGGCGGCGTGATGGCCGAGCTCTCCGCCCGGGGGCTGCGCTGTCCCGAGGACGTGTCGCTGGTGGTCTGGGGCGCCCCTGGTTCCGGCGAGCCGGCCGGCGACCTGGCCGGCATCACCTGCGTGGCCTGGGACCGCGAGGAGATGGGCCGGCTGGCCATGCGCGCCCTGGAGGACCGCATCCGCTCTGGCCGGCCGGAGCGCATGGTGCTGCGCGTCGAGCTGAAGCTCACGGACTGCGGCAGCGTGGTCGCGCCGCGCGACGTTTGAAGGAGACCGACCATGAGAACGATCGCAGTCATAACCGTGCTCATGACCGGAACGCTGGTGTCCTGCGGGGCCGCCGAATCTACGACTCCGGTCCAGCCAGCCAAGACCAAGACTGAGAATCCCCTGGCCGGGCTGCCCTCCAAGGCCGAGGGGCCGCACATTGATAAGCTCAAGGCCCTGGGCGACAACTCCTGGATCAACCTGGGCTGCCCGGCGGCCGACCCCAAGTGGGGCAAGGAGGGGGTGGCCCGCGGGCGCGCCTGGTGCTCGAAGATGGCCGCCGCGCCGGACCTGGGCGGGGCCTTTTTCTGCGGCACCGGCGTCCACGGCGCGGTCAAGTCCGACGGGCGCTACATGGACGATCTCTGGTTCTACGACGCCAACGCCCACCGCTGGATCTGCCTCTATCCCGGTGCCAACAAGGAGACCAAGCTGCACCTCGACAAGCACGGCTTCGAGGTGGACGAGGCCGGCAACCACGTCCCGGTTTCGTACCTCTCGCACGCCTACAACAACACCACCTACAACCCGGACCTCAAGCTCTACCACATCATGTGGACGCAGTGTCCCTGGTGGGGCAATGCCCTGCCCCAGCGCTGGGAGTGGCTCGATGTCCCCAAGGAGAAGCGCACCTACGGCAACGTCGGCCCGGTCATCCCCCTGACCCGGCACCCGCTCCTCTGGGACGTGGCCAAGGGCTGCTGGGAACGCAAGTTCGTCGAGGGGGCCGGCCCCGGCGGGCGCTTCGAGGGGGTGGCCGAGTACATCCCGTCGCTCAAGAAGACGCTCTACACGCACACCGGCAAGACCTGGCTATATGACTACGCCGCCAACGCCTGGACGGAGGGGCCCAAGGTGCCCGCCGCCGTGGCCGGCTACGACTCCAACGGCTGCTTCGACCCGAAGCGCGAGCGCATCTGGGTGGTCAAGGGCAAGGGCTTCGCCTTCTACGACGTCAAGATCTCCAAGTGGGAGGAGATCAAGGCCGAGGGACAGCCCGAGGATCTCGGCGCCACCAACGACGCGCAGCTCTACTTTGACAGCGCCAACGACGTGTTGCTCTGGCACAAGAGCCACGGCCCCGTCGCGGTCTACGACCCCGGGGCCAACAAGTGGACCGACCTGGGCAACACCGCGCCGGACATCTCCGGCAAGCGCACCATGATGAAGTTCATGGTCTGGCACGGCTTCTACAGCGCTGAGCACAACGCGCACTTCTTCTATCTTGCCGGGGACAGCGGCAGCGGCGATGCCACCATGCTGGCCTACCGCTACAAGCGCGCCAAGGACGAGCTGTCCGGGAAAGGCAAGTGAGATGAGTCTTCGCGCCCTGGTTTCCAGCCTGTACCTGGCCGGCACGCTCGCTACCACGGCCGCCGAGCCGGCCGCCCCGGCCGCTCCGGCCGCTCCGGCGGAGGTCCCCGCCAACACCTGGATCAAGGCGGCGGTCGACTGGAAGGCGGCGCTGCCGGCCGAGATCAAGGATGCCCGCTGGGACACCACCGACGGCTACTCCGACAACATCTGGCGCTCGAAGACCGGCACGGTGATCATCCGCACCGGCATCGCCTCGAAGAGCGCCGGCTACTCCCCGGGCTTCTACACCAACACCAGCGCCGAGTGGGACCCGCGCACCGACACGGCCAAGTGCCTGGACATCGCCAACTGGACCGGCGGATCCTACGGGGGCGGGGCGCTGCTCGCCGCCTACAAGGACCACCCCACCCCGACGCCGCGGCACACCTACGACGGCATCTGCTACGTCGAGGGGGAGGACGCGCTCTACATGATGCTCGGGGCCAACTGGCGCATCGGCTCCAACGCCACCGAGGAGGCCAAGGCCGAGCTGGCCAAGGACGGCGAGCGCACCTGGAAGTACTCCTTCGAGACCAAGCGCTGGACCTGCATCGAGGACAACGTCTGGAAGCTCAACAAGTGCTCGCCCTACGAAAACCACATGACCCACTGGGCGGCCGGCGGCAAGCTCATCTTCCTGAACGACGGCGGCAACTTCTACGCCGAGTTCGACCTCAAGGCCCAGAAGTGGGCCAAGGCCGACTTGAAGAACAAGTGCCCGATGAGCCTGTACAACGCGCGCTCGACCTGGGACTCGAAGCGCAGCCTCTGGGTCCTGCGCCTGGGCGCGAACCTCTGCACCTTCGACCCGGCCAAGCGCGAGTTCGCGGCGCTTCCCAAGCCCTGGGACATCGCTCCTCCGGCCAAGGACGACAAGAGCGCCAAGCCCGACCCGCGCCTGGGCGGCAAGGGCGTCTGCTACATCCCGAAGCACGACGCGTATCTCATCACCGGCCCGACCGGCGACGACACCATGGTCTACCGGGTCGCCGACGGCAAGTGGGAGAGCGTCAAGGGCGGCGCGGCCGCGCTGCCCAACGGCTACTGCCAGTACAGCCCGGAGCTGGACCTGGTGGTCATGAACTACCAGCTGGACTGCTTCAGGTTCCGCTACGTGCCGGCCGGGGCCGGCGAAGCCGGTGAGAAGGTGAAGAAGTAGGGAGGAGGCCAGGCCGTGAAGCGCGCGACATCGGCAATAGCTCTTCTGGTGATTGGAATCTCATCGGTTTCATCCGGCGGCGAGGGACCCTGGTTCCCGGGCGGGGACGAGGGGAAGAAGGCGGCCGAGGCCCGCCGGGGCAGGACCGAGCTCGGGAAGCTCGCGGCGGCTATGAAGCCGGGCACCTGGGCTGAGCTCAAGACCGAGATGCCCAAGGGGCTGTGGAGTTCTCCGGTGGTGGACGGTGGCCGGAACGCCGGCGGCTCCGGCGGGCTGCATATCGCCGGCTGGACCGACGACGCCCATTGGGACAGCCGCACCGGACAGTTCCTATACATGGGTCTGCGCCAGACCCGCCAGTTCATCGCCTACTCCGAGGAGAAGAACGCCTGGCGGGCCATCGAGCTGGACCCCAAGAGCGACAATCCCTGCTTCCGGACACAGTTCGGCCACATCTACAGCAGCAACGGGTTCGACCACGAGCGGAGCCGCTTCTACCACCGCTACAACGGCTTCAAGGGCGGGAAGGACGGGCTGGACCTGGCCGGCGGCATCTCCTTCTTCGATGCGGTCAAGGAGAAGTGGACCAAGCTCCCGCCCGTCCCGGCCAACAGCGGCTTCACGGGGATGGCCATCGAGTACTTCGGAGCGATGGACGGGCTGGTCATCCTCGGGAAGAACGCCTGGATCTTCAGCAACGAGCGGCAGAAGTGGGAGGACCTGGGCGCCAGCCCCGTCGACGGCTACCACAGCCTCTTCCGTCACAACCCCTACCGGCAGGAGGTGCTGATGGCCGGCGGCAACCAGCAGCCGCAGACCGTCGCCCGGCTGAAGAAGGACGGGAAGATCGAGAGGCTCAAGGACTTCCCGACGAACCTCAGCGTCCAGAGCGACAAGATCACCGTCGACCCGGCCACCGGGCGCTACCTGATGCTCGGCGGCAACAAGGATGAGCCCAAGAAACTCTACGAGTTCGACAGCGACAGGAACGAGTACCGGGAGGTGGCGGCCTTCACCGCCAAGTGGCCGTACGGGAAGTACGCCATGCCGGTGTGCGCCTTCATTCCGGAGCACGGGGTGATCATGTGGGCGGACGAGCCGGGCGTGTTCCTCTGGAAGCACGACGCCCCGGCCGGCGGTGACAAAGTGGTGAAGGACTGAAGCAGGGAGGTTGGCCGATGAGAACTGCATTGGGAATCGTGGCGACCTTCCTGCTGGCCGGGGGGGCGCCTCTGGCTGCGGAGGTGGGTTTCTCCGTCAAGCCGGCGGTAGCCAAGGACGGCGACAAGGCCAAGATCAGCTTCTCTGTTTCGGCGCCGACCGATGTCGAAGTGGCGGTGCTCGATGGCCAGGGCAAGGTCGTCCGGCACCTGGCGGCCGGAGTGCTCGGCGCCCCTTCGACAGGCTCAGGGCCTGCCGGCGCGCCGCCCGAGCCACTCAAGGCCGGCCTGGCCCAGGCGCTCGAGTGGGACGGCCGCGACGACGCCGGGAAGCCGGCCGCCGGCGGCCCATTCAAGGTGCGCGTCAAGCTTGGGCTCAAGCCGGAGTTCGACGGCTTCCTGCTCGACAACCCCGTCGGCACCGGTGCGATCAGCGCGCTGGCCGCCGGCCCCGGCGGGCAGCTCTACGTCTGGCACCACGACTGCACCGCCAACGGCAACCAGGGCGGCGAGAAACTCAAAATCATTGGCCGCGACGGCAAGTACGTGCGCACGCTGATCCCCTACCCGGCGAACCTCCCGGCCGAGAAGGCCAAGGTGCTGGGCGCATTCACCGACGAGGACGGGAGCCTCGTGCCGCGCGTCTACAACATGCAGCAGCTCAACCTGAACTACGAGGGCCGCGGCGACCGGGGCCCGTCGATGATGGGCTTCTCCTGCCCGGCGGTGGACTCCAAGGGCCGGGCCTACTGGCTGGTCGCCGGATGCCGGCTGGAGTGCGTCGAGGCCGACGGCAGTTCGCCGTACGAAACGTTCCTGAGCCCGCCGCTCTTCACCGGCTTCAAGGCCGTGACCGGCCGCCCGGCGCTGTGCATGGCCTCCGACGAGAAGGGCGTCTACGTCGCCGGCCTGGCTTCGGCCGACGACGGCTGGGGCAAGAACCAGCAGCCGCTGCCCTGCGTGTGGCGGGTCGACGTCGCGACGCGCAAGGCCGAGGTCTTCGTCGGCGACCTCAAGGAGGCCGGCAAGGAGAAGGACCGCCTGACCGCGCCGCGCGGGGTGGCCGCGGCCAAGGGGCTGCTCTACGTGGCCGACCCCGGCGCCGACCGCGTGGCGGTCTTCAGGGAGGCCGACCGCTCCTTCGTCGGCGAGATCAAGGTGAAGGATCCCCAGAGCCTGGGCGTCGACCCGGCCACCGGCGCGGTCTACGTCTGCGCCTACACCGGCAAGCAGACCGCCGACCTGATCAAGTTCGACAAGTACGAAACCGGCAAGGAGCTCTGCAAGGTTGCCCTGCCGAAGACCGGCCTGTCGCCCAACGGCGGGGTCCACCGCATCGTGGTGGACGCCTCGGCCAAGCCCGTGCTGGTCTACGCCCCGGGCCTGCCCTACGGGCCGCCCTTCACCTGCATCGAGGACGCCGGCGACAAGTTCGCCAGCCGGCCGGACCCGCGCGACCTCAAGCGGACCTGGGCGCCGGGCCCCCGCGACCTGACCTTCGACCGCCCCCGCGGCGAGCTCTACGTCAAGGGCGGCGGCGACCAGCGCTACTTCCGGGTCGAGGAGAAGACCGGCAAGGTCACCGAGCTCGTCAAGATCGCCGGCGTCGGCGATAACGGCACCCAGTTGGCGGTGGCTCCGGACGGGAGCCTGGTGACCTACGGTTGGGGGGCCGCCGGCCTGCGCCGCCTGGACCGCGACGGCAAGCCGGCCAACTGGCCGGGCCGGAGCACCAATGCCATCAGCTACAGCGGCATCATGACCTTCATGCAGCGCAACCTGGCCCTGCCCAGCATGGAGGAGATCTTCATCATCCTGCCGCCCGAGTACCGCAAGGACCCCAAGGCCAGCGGCGGCGACTACAGCTCGGTCAACGTGCTGGGCACCGACGGCGCGACCAAGCGCACGGTCATCTGGCAGTGCACCGTCGGCGCCGTCCTGCGGATGGACGGTAAGGGCAACATCTACCTCGCCGACATGCTGAAACCCACCGGCCGCCTGTACCCCGAGTTCTTCGACGGGAAGATCGGCAAGATCCCCGCCGGCAAGTCGGTGGGCGGGCTGAGCGGCGATCCCGAGGGGGCCGCGGCCTTCTGGGAGAGCAACATGTACGCCAGCATCATCAAGTTCCCGCCGTCGGGCGGGGTCATCTGGTACAACAAGGACCTGCCCCCGTGCGTCGAGGGCGCTCCGCCGGCCGAGCTGCTGGCCAAGCCCAAGCAGACCTTCGGCACCCACCTCGGCTACAGCTACAGGCCCGCCGACGTCCAGGGCGCCGAGTGGGTGCGCTTCGGCTTCTCGCCCTACGGGCTGACCCGCGGCGCCGGCTTCTGCATGTGCGAGGGCGCCGGCTTCGACGTCGACGGCTACGGGCGGGTCTTCTATCCCAACCTCGGCCAGTTCCGGATCGAGGTGGTGGACAACGCCAACAACTGGATAGGCACCTTCGGCAAGTACGGCAACGCCGACTCCGGAGGCAAGGACGCGACCGTCAAAACTCCGGCCCTGCCGCTGGCCTGGCCGACCTACGTGGCCGTCTCCGACGACTACGCCTACGTCAACGACACCCTGGCCAACCGCGTGGTCCGGGTGAAGCTCAACGCGGCGGCGGAGGAGAGCTGTGAGGTGAAGTAAGGAGAGGACGGATGGTTGGAGGTTGGGGGTTGGAGGGCTCAATCACCCCCGCCTCCAACCTCCCACCCCCAACCTTCAACCCGAGTCTGAGGGAGGTCCGTCATGCGTCTGGCCCTGACTTGCTCGCTCGCCTGGCTCCTGGCCGCAGCCGCTCCGCTGGCCGGCGAAGCTCCGCCGGCCTTCACGGCCAAGCCCGCCGTCGCCAAGGCCGGCGATAGGTTTGCCGTCAACTTCACGGTGAGCGCCCCGACCGACGTCGAGGTCGCGGTGCTTGACGCCGGCGGCAAGGTGGTCCGCCACCTGGCCGCCGGGGTGTTGGGCGGCAAGGAGCCGCCGCCCGAGCCGCTCAAGGCCGGCCTGGCCCAGGCGCTCGAGTGGGACCTGAAGGACGATGCCGGGAAGCCCGCCGCCGGCGGACCATTCAAGGTCCGCGTGAAGCTCGGACTGCGCGCCGAGCTCGACGGTTTCCTGGCCGAGAAGACCAACTGGATCGGCGACCTCTCCGGCCTGGCGGTGGGGCCGAACGGCGAGCTCTTCGTCTACAGCTCGACCGTCTTCTCCCACCGCGGGCACAGCCGCTGCATGTCGGTCTACAGCCGCGAGGGCAAGTACCTCCGGACGATCATGCCGCCGCCGGCGAACCTCCCCAAGGAGAAGCTCCTGCCCTTCAACACCACCATGGAGGGCCGGGAGAAGGTCGTGCTCGACGTCCCCGGCGACGATTTCCAGCCGCGCAACTACTACGGCACCTGGCCGGAGTTCTACTCCGGACCGATGGCGCAGCTCGCTCCTCGGCCGACGGCCGACGGCAGGCTGCTGCTCATGTACTATGCCGCCTGCGCGCGGCTGGAGACGACCGGCGCCGCGGCCGACGCGAGCTTCTGGCGGCCCTTCTGGAAGGCCAACCCCAGCGGCTACACCGCCTCGAAGGGCGCGCTGGTCCCCTCGCCCGACGGGAAGTGGCTGTACCTGGTCGGGGTCCGCTCGGCCAAGGAGGCCAGCGGGAAGGAAACCGACCTCTTCCCGGCCGGCCGTATCTACCGGATGGGCGCCGGCGAGGGCGCGCTCATGGAGAAGTTCGTCGACCTGCCCGCCGGCAAGACCTCCTTCCACGGCGGCCCGCAGATCGGCGGCGACTGCGACAAGGACGGCAATCTGCTGGTCTGCGACTGGGGCGGCAACAAGCTGCGCACGTTCAGTCCCGATGGCAAGGAGCTCGACGCCCTGGCCGTCGACGCCCCCGAGTTGGTGGCCTGCCACCGCAAGACCGGCGCGGTCTACGTGCTGAGTGCCGCGAGCCCGGACGGCAAGCGCGCCGACCGCAAGCTCCTCAAGTTCTCCTCCGGGAAGGCCGACGCCAAGCGGCAGGCGGAGCTGGCCATTCCCTTCCGCGACACCTACATCTACTACCAGGAGACCTCCAGCATCTCGCTGGCCCTCGACGACGAGGGCGAGACGCCCATCGTCTGGGTCGGCCAGGCCCACGGCCACCCCGACGCCGCCGGACGCAAGCCCGCCGGCGTGCTGCGCATCGAGGACCGGGGCGCCGAGTTCAAGCCGACCCTCGACCTGATAGACCTGGAGCGCAACCCGCCGGCGATCATGCCGCGCATGGCCGTGCACCCAGACACCGACGTGCTGGTCTACAACGACGGCTGCTCCGGGGTGGCGGCCCTCAACGGCCTGACCGGGGCGGCCGTGAAGCTGCCCTTCGCCAACGCCACCGACATGGGCGTGGGCCTCGACGGCAACTGGTACGTCCAGACCGGCGCGGGCTACTCCGGGCCGATCTGCCGCTTCGACCGCGACTTCAAGCCGCTGCCGGTGGCCGGCAAGACCCCGACCAAGGACTCGCCGGACAACGGGCTCTGCGACGTCTACGGCCGGATGGGTGCGGGCTACTGCTCCGTCGGCCTGGCCGTCGACGGGCGCGGGCGGCTCTTCAGCCTGCAGATGTACGACTTCGGCGCCTACAACCTGGCCGTCTTCGGCCCGGACGGCAAGCCCGAGGACCCCGGCCGGATGAAGGACGACCCCCGCCAGCAGAAGTGCCCGCGCTACAAGAGCGCGGTCGTCGGGCCCATCGCCCCGTCGACCGGCGGGGTGCAGGTCGACTGGCAGGGGAACATCTACCTGGGCGTGAAGATCCTGCCCAAGGGCTACAAGCCGCCGGCCGGCTTCGAGGGCGCCCGCAGCGGCTACGCCGGGATCACCGGGTGCGTGGTCAAGTTCGGCCCCAAGGGCGGCGCGGTCCACGGCATGCAGAAGGCCCCGCCGGAGGGGCTGAAGGGCGAGGTCGTCGACCTGCGCTGGGGCTTCATGTCGCCGGTCAACTACCAGGCCTTCGTCGAGGAGCCGCTCAAGTTCTACCCGGGCCTGGGCTGCATCTCCGGCGGCTTCGGCGACGGCTGCGCCTGCCGCCAGCCCATGTTCCAGGTCGACGGCTGGGGCCGCATCTTCTACCCGAGCGCCGCGACCTGCTCGGTGAAGATCGTCGACAACGCCGGCAACCTCATCCAGGAGTTCGGCCGCTACGGCAACATCGACTCGCGGGGGCCGGGCAAGGACTCACTCGTCAAGAAGCCCGACGTGCCGCTGGGCTGGCCGCAGTCCGTCGGCGCGAGCGACAAGGCCGTCTACGTCTCCGACGTGGCCAACCGGTGCATCGTGCGGATGAAGAAGGTCTACGCGGCGGAGGAGAGCTGCGAGGTCAAGTGAATCAGGTGGAAGGTGGATGGTGGAGGGTTGAAGGCACAGTGAGCTTCCGTCGGCTCCCGCCCTCAACCTTCCACCATCCACCCTCCACCGTTCAATAAGGAGGTCCATCATGCGTTGTGTCCTGACTTGCTCGATTGTCTGGTTCCTGGCTGCAACCGCGTCGCTGGCCGGCGAGGCCCCGCCGACCTTCTCCGCGAAGCCGGCGGTGACCAAGGCCGGCGATAAGTTCACCGTGGCCTTCACGGTCGCCGCGGCCACCGACGTCGAGGTCGCGGTGCTCGACGCCGGCGGGAAGGTCGTCCGGCACCTCGCTGCCGGGGCCCTCGGCGCGAAGAACCCGCCGCCCGAGCCGCTCAAGGCCGGGCTCGCCCAGGCGCTCGAGTGGGACGGCAAGGACGACGCCGGCAAGCCCGCCGCCGGCGGACCATTCAAGGCCCGCGTCCGCCTCGGCCTCAAGCCGGAGTTCGACCGCTTCATGCTCTACGAACCCGACGCCCATCCGGGCACCGGGGCGCTCGCGCTCGGCCCCAAGGGCGAGGTCTACGCCTTCTACCAGGACCCCACCGCCAATGGCAACCAGGGCGGCATCAAGGTCCGGGTCATGACCCGCGAGGGCAAGTTCGTGCGGCAGCTGCTGCCCTTCCCGGCGGACGCGCCCTACGCGAAGGTCAAGGCCACCGGCGCCTTCCAGGACGCCGACGGCAGCCTGGTCCCGCACCTGCACAACTGGCACTCCCTCAACTTCTACCCGGACCCGGTCGCATCCCGCGGGCGGAGCATGGCCGGCCACAGCCAGCCGGTTGTCGACTCCAGCGGCCGGATCTACTGGATCGTCTCGGGAGGAAGACTCTGCGCCCTCGACGCCGACGGCGGCGTGCCCTACGAGACCTTCCTGAGCGAGCCGCTCTTCGCCGGGGCCAGGAATGTCGGCGGCCGGGCGGCCCTGTGCATGAGCTCCGACGGCAAGTCCCTCTACGCCACCAGCACCCAGGCCGACGACGGCTGGGGCAAGAACACCCGGGCCATCCCCTGCGTCTTCCGGGTCGACACGGCCACCCGCAAGGCCGAACCGTTCGTCGGCAAGCCCGGCGAGCCCGGCAAGGAGAAGGAACTGCTGGCCGGCCCGCGCGGCGTGGCCGCCGCCGCGGGGCTGCTCTACGTCGCCGATCCCGAAGCCGGCCGCGTGGCGGTCTTCAAGGAGGAGGACCGGTCCTTCGTCGGCGAGATCAAGTGCGTCCTGCCGCACATCGTCCAGGTCCACCCCAAGACCGGCGCGGTCTACGTGGTCAGCTACGTCCCCGAGGCCAACCCCCGGGCCGACGGGCAGAGCCGGATCACCGACGCCAAGCTGCTCAAGTTCGCGAGCTACAAGGACGAGAAGCCGGCCGTCGAGATGCCCCTGCCCCGGACGGGGCTGAGCCCCAACGGCGGCACCCACCGCATCGCGCTGGACGCCTCGGCCGAACCGCCGCTGCTCTGGGCGCCGGGAGTGCCCTATGCTTCCAAGGGCAGCCACATCGCCTGCTACCGCGACGCCGGCGCCAAGTTCGAGCTGGTGGACGTGCCCGCCCCCAAGGGCCCCTGGGGCAACGGCGCCCGCGACCTGCTGGTCGACCGCGTCCGCGGCGAGTTCTACGTCAAGGTCCAGGGCGAGCAGTGGCACCAGTTCGAGGAGAAGACCGCCAAACTCGTCCGCACGGTGCAGTTCCACAACGTCGGCGGGCCGCGGATGAACGACACCGGCGCGCAGCTGGGCGTGGACGCCGCCGGCAACTACATCACCCACGCCTGGGGCGAGGGCAAGGGGCTGCAGCGCTGGACCCGCGACCTCAAGCCGCTCAAGTGGGAGGGCAAGGACACCAACAGCACCCCCTGGGGCGCGATGATGACCTTCACCCAGAAGTACATGGCGCTGCGCGGCGACGAGATCTACGTGATCAAGCCGGTCAAGGGGCCGCACAGCGTCGAGGTCTACGACCAGGGGCTCAACGTCAAGCGCCGCGCGGTCTGGAACGCCCGGCGGGGCAGCTGCGTGCGGGTCGACGCCAAGGGCAACACCTACGTGACCGCCCCGCTCCGGCAGGAGGGCCGGGACTTCGAGGAGTTCTTCGACGGCAAGCTCGAGAAGATCCCCGACTACTACGGCTCGGTGGGTGCCGGCCACTACTGGTACGTGTACATGGCCGGGGCCATCGTCAAGTTCCCGCCGGCCGGCGGCGCCTTCTACTGGAAGGGCGACAAGGAGGCCGGCCAGGACGCCCCGGGCCTCCCCGAGGCCGTGGCCGCCAAGCCCAAGCTGAAGTTCAACTACCTCGGCGGCGCGGGCCGCAGCCCGCACGTGCCCTGCGAGGTCCAGGGCGCCGACTGGGTGCGCACGGCATTCTCGCCCTACGCCGAGACCTACCCGGACGGCACGCCGGTGTGCATGTGCGAGGGCCAGGGCTTCGACGTCGACGCCTGGGGCCGGGTCTGGCACATCAACCTCTTCCGCTTCCGCGTGGAGGTGGCCGACAACGCCAACAACACGGTGACGACCTTCGGCAAGTACGGCAACCAGGACTCGGGTCCCGACGGGCGGATCAAGACGCCGGCGGTCCCGCTGGCCTGGCCGACCTACGTGGCCGTCAGCGACGACTACGCCTACGTCAACGACACCATCGGGATGCGGGTCGTGCGCGTGAAGCTCAACGCGGCGGCGGAGGAGAGTTGTGAGGTGAAGTAAGGATAGGACGGATGGTTGGAGGTTGTAGGTTGGGGGCTGGAGGACTCGATCCCCTCCGCCTCCAACCTCCCGCCCCCAACCTGCAACCCGAGTCTGAGGGAGATCCATCATGCGTTTCATTCTGACTTGCCCGATCGTCTGGTGTCTGGCGGCGGCTGCCGCGCCGGCCGGCGAGGCGACGCCCGCCGCGCCGCTGGGGCCGGTCCCGCCGGCGGACCTCAAGCCCAACACCTGGACACCGGTCAAGATCGACGCGGCGCTGCCGGCCGATCTCAAGGGCGCGCGCTGGGACACCGGCGACGGCTTCAGCTACTCGGTCTACCGGGCCAAGACCGGCACGGTGCTGATCCGCACGGGCATCGACTGCAAGGCGGCGGGACTTTCGCCCGGCTACTACACCAACACCACCGCCGAGTGGGACCTGGCCACCGACAAGGCCGGCGTCGTCGAGGTCGCCAACTGGGGCGGCGGCTCCTACGGCAAGGGCAAGCTGCTGCCGGCCTTCAAGGACCACCCCACGCCGAGCCCGCGGCACACCTACGACGGCATCTGCTACGTGGAGGAGGAGGATGCGGTCTACGTGATGCTCGGTGCCAACTGGAAGACCTGCCTGGGCGAGGGCATCGAGCCGGAGACCAAGGCCGCCCTGGCTCTCGACGACAACTCCACCTGGCGCTACTCCTTCGCCGAGAAGAAGTGGACGCGCATCGACGGCAGCGTCCGGCAGTTCTGGGGCGGCGTCTCGTCGTTCGAGAACCACATGCGCCACTGGCCGGCCGGCGGCAAGCTGCTCTACTTCAACGACAGCGCCAAGTACTACGCCGAGTTCGACCTCAAGGCCCGCAAGTGGGCGAAGGTCGAGCTCAAGAGCAGGTGTCCGATGTCGCTCTACGAGGCGCGCTCGGCGTGGGACACGAAGCGCGGGCTCTGGGTCTTCCGCCACGGGCCCCAGGCCTGCACCTACGATCCGGCGACGCGGGAGTTCAAGGCCCTGCCGGACCTCTACCCGATGCCCAACCCGGCGCCCAAGGACGAGAAGGACCCGCGCCGCGGCTGCCAGGGCATCGCCTACAACTCGAAGCACGACGTCTACTTCGCCAGCGGCCCGACCGGCAACGACACCTACGTCCTGGAACCCGGGAAGGAAGCCTGGACCAACCTCAAGTGCGGGGATACGCCGCTGCGGGGCTGGGCCTATCTCCAGTACGATCCCAAGACCGACCTGACCGTGCTGAACTACCAGTTCCAGGCCTTCAAGTTCCGCTACGTTCCGGAGAAACCCGCCGCCGGCGGCGGCAAGTAAGGAGTCGACCATGAGAACCCTTCTGACCATCCTGGCATCCCTGCTGATCTCCGGTTTCGCCCCCGCCGCCGAGGGCGGAGCCGGCCAGAAGCTCGAGATGATCGAGCGGCCCGACGCCAAACCGCCGGAGCCGGCCAAGCGCGGCTCGGACTACAAGTTCAACAGCGGCAGGCTCGACGCCCGCTCCATGTGGGGCTGGCGGCTGGAGCTTCCAGATAGTTCCGGACTGGCCTTCGGCGGCATCGCCACCTGGACCATGCAGGAGATGAACGGTGCCCTGGTGCGCTCCGACGACCCGGCGGTGCGCACCCAGGTCCGGCGCGACGGCAAGTGGGTCTTCATCCACGAGGAGCTCCGCAAGAAGAACCCGCTCCAGCCGCACCACGACCGGCTCGAGGGGCTGGTCCGGCCGCTCAAGCTGGTCACGGGGCTGGCCCGGCACATCTACTTCGAGGGCCGCGACGAGGCCGCCGAGAAGGCCTTCGTCGAGAAGGAGATCGCCCCGAAGGCCGCCGAGCTCCTCGGCAAGCTCAAGGACGCGCGCGCCGAGCTCGCCAAGGCCGGCGCCTCGGACGACAAGTACGCCGCCGGCCAGGCGGCCTTCGCGCTCGGCTTCCTCGACAAGGTCGCCCCGGCGGTCGAAGGCCTCGGGACGCGTACCAGCCACGAGAAGCTGCTCGCCCTGCGCCTGGCGCGCGTGGCCCTCGAGCAGGCCGCCGAGGCCCTCGACGCCGAGCCGCCGGCCCGGGCGCTCTCCATGCCCGCCTACGACGCCAAGAGCGGGCTCTTCGCGATCTTCGGCGGCGACCACCTCGACTACATGACCAACGACCTGTGGGTCTTCGACCCCAAGGCGCCGCGCTGGATGCAGCGCCACCCCAAGAGCGCGCCCGAGCCCCGCGCCGACCACACGCTGACCTCCGACGGCCAGGGCCGGCTGACCATGCGCGGCGGCTACCTCTACCAGCGGACGCCGCGGCCCCAGGGCTGGGCCAGCAACAGCTACGTCCACGCCGGCCCGGGCGACTGGGTCTACGACCTGGCCGCCGACGCCTGGACCGGCCCGGCCGACCCGCCGATGCTTCCTCCCGCGACCCGCGGCTACCGCGACGGCGGGCACCTGCCCGAGCACTTCACCGCCGGCGAGCGGCCGGACGCCGCGGCGCACGCGAAGACGCTTGCCGCCCTGCCCGCCAACACCTGGGTCGACCTGAAACCCTCCCCGAAGTTCGCCGGCAACCGCGACTGGGGGACGCTGGGCTGGGACGCCGAGCGGGACATGATCTACTTCTACAACGGCGGGCACTCCGCCTACGCCGGCACCGACGTGGCCCACTACCACCTGGCCACGGGCCGCTGGGACCAGCCGGTGGAGGTCGAGTACCCGCTGATGTACATCGGCGCCTCGGGCAGTTCGGTGCCGGGCTGGAGCTTCAACCGCCGGCCGTGGGTCACGAACCACCTCTGGAACTCCTATCGCTACCACCCGGGCCTGAAGCGCCTGGTCGTCGCCGGGCGCTACACCAGCCCCTGCTGGCCGAAGGGCTGGGGCAACCCGGACGTCAACCTCTACCTCTACGATCCCGACCTGGCCGACTGGGAGAAGCGCGTGCCCAACAACGTCGAGATGTCCTGCATGGGCGCGCAGATCCTGCACGTCCCGGGGCTCGGCATGATCGAGTGGGGCAACTGGCTGCTGGACGACGCCAAGCTCGAGTGGAAGAAGCTCGGCGCCAAGGGCAAGCTGCCCGGCGCGGGCATCGACTTCTGCGGCTTCACCAACGACCCCAAGCGCAACCGGGTGCTCTTCTTCAGCGGCGGGGAGTACAGCGGCAAGCCGTACTCCGGCGAGGTCTTCGCCATGGCCGTGCCGTCGCTCGAGGTCACCAGCTTCAAGCCGGAGGGCTCGGAGCACATCAAGGCCACCTACGCCGGGCGCGAGAACTGCCTGGGCACCTGGGTCCTCCGCGAGGTAGTCTACCACCCGGGGCTCGACATGTTCCTCTTCAGCTCCAACCTGCCCGGCGGCTACACCGCGGCACTGGACGTGAAGGGCAACCGCTGGGTTGGCCTGAAGCTCCCCGGGCCGCACCCCTTCGGGCTGAGCTCGGCCATGGCCTACGACGCCAGGCGCGACCTGATCTACTCGGTGGGCACCCGCGCCGACGTCTCGGCGCTGCGCATCGACCCCAAGACGGTCGAGATCAAGACCCTGGCGGAGATCGTCGCCGAGGCGCCCCCGCCCCAGCCCAGGAAGTGACCCCGTCCACGGCTGTCTCAAGAGCCGGCGAGCATCCCGTCTGCGGAGGCGCAGTATCAACGCAGAGGCCGCGGAGGGACGCAGAGGGGCGCAGAGGAGGGCGGGATATCGGGGGGGGCTGGGGAGGTGGAGCGGATCCCGGATTCGCTCCCAAGGAACTGGCTCGCGACAAGGTGTCGCGCGCCTCTGTCCGGACTAGAGACCATCCCCCTCTGCGGCCTCTGCGTCCCTCCGCGACCTCCGCGTTGAAAACACCCGTTGGGTCAACGATAGATGGGCGATTTGAGATGACCTTGTGAGCCCGGCCGGAGGGCCTCGACGGAGGAGCCCCTCGCGCTATACTGGGCGTTTGGAGGGAGATGGCATGCGCAGGCTGAGCTCGGTCGCCCCTGACTGGTGGGACTACACCACCCTCGATGACGCGATCCTGGCCGACGCCGCCAAGCTCGAGGCCAAGGATCTGCTGGCGCTCTCCCGGCCCGGCTTCCGGGTGGTCTTCTACGACACGCTCGAGGACTTCTACCTGGCCGAGGCGCTCGAGTACATCGCCGCCTGGGGGCAGTCGACGCCCGACAGCCCCGTGGGCATCTGCGGGCCGATCGGGCCGACCGAGCAGCTGCCGCTGGTCGCGCGCCTGGTGAACGAGCTCGACCTGGACCTACGGAAGAAGGGCGCGCACTTCTGGGGCATGGACGAGTGGTTCCTGGACGGCCGCGAGGCGCCCGTCGACCACCCGCTGTCCTTCGCGCGGGCCGACCTCGAGCTCTGCTTCAACCGCATCAAGCCTGAGCTGGCCATGCCCCGCGAGAACCTGCACTTCCCGGCCAAGGACACTCGCGCCTACAGCGCGAGCTACGATGCCGTCCGCTGCGCGGTGATGCAGGGCGGCCAGGGCGAGGTCAAGCACTGGGCCTTCAACGACCCGCCGAAGCGCGAGGGCAAATACCGGGACGCGCCGCCGGCGCCCGAGGAGTACAGGAAGCTCGGCGCGCGGGTGGTCGACCTCCACCCCATGACCGTGATCCAGAACGCCCGGACCTCCGGCGGCGGGAACGTGTCGCTCGTGCCGACCCAGGCGCTCTCGGTCGGGCCGCGCGAGACCTGGAAGGCCGAGAAGGTCTCCATCTGGCACGCCGGCACCCACGACAACCCCTTCGGGATGCGCCTGACCACGCTGATGATCTCGAAGCGCCTGCCGGACAGCGCGGTGCCGATGAGCCTCTTGGCCGACCATCCCAACGTGCAGTTCAACTTCTACCGCCCGGCGATCGGCAGCTGCCAGGCGGAGATGCACTAGCGCCGCCGGAGGCGGCGCAGAGCAGGTGAGCAGGGGAACAGGAGAGCAGGAGAGATGACTCGCCGCGCGGTCCTGGCCATCGCCGCCCACCCGGACGACATCGAGTTCATGATGGCCGGGACGCTCATCCTGCTCCGGCGCGCGGGGTGGGAGCTCCACTACCTGAACCTGGCCGACGGGTCGTGCGGCACGGCCACCGAGAGCGCTCGGAGCATCGCGGCGAAGCGCCTCCGGGAGGCGCAGGCCGCCTGCCGGCTCTTGGGCGCGCGGCACTGGCCGCCGATCGCCAAGGACCTCCAACTCTACCATACGACCGAGACCGTGGCGCGAGTCGTCGCCGTGATCCGGAAGGTGCGGCCGCGGATTATCCTGGCCCAGTCGCCCACTGACTACATGGAAGATCACATCAACGCCTGCCGGATCGCGGTCACCGCGGCCTTCGCGCAGGGGATGCGGAACTTCCCCTGCCGGCCGCGGGTCGCGCCGACGGGCGACGAGGTCACCGTCTACCACGCGCTGCCCTACGGCCTGCGCGACCCGCTCCGGCGGCGCCTCCGCGCCGGGCAGTACGTGGACATCGGCGGGGTCCTCGCGGACAAGCGCGCGGCGCTGGCCGCCCACGCCAGCCAGAAGGAGTGGCTCGACGTCAGCCAGGGGCTCGACGCGTACCTGAAGACCATGGAGGCCATGAGCCGCGAGGTTGGCAGGATGTCGGGCCGCTTCCGCTACGCCGAGGGCTGGCGCCGGCGGAGCCACCTGGGCTTCTCGGCCGCGGACTCCGACCCGCTCGGCGCGGCGCTCGGGAGGCTCTGCCGCGTCGACCGGCGGTACGAGTCCGAACTGGAGAGGGGCTGAGGGCGATGAAGCCACTGCGCAGCGCGCTCGTCCTCGCGGCGCTCCTGGCGCTGGCCGGATGCTCACGCGGCGAGGAGGCTGCGGAGGCCAAGCCGGCCGGCCAGCCGCCGCCGGCGCCCGCCCCGGCTCCGGTTGCGCCGGACCCGGAGCTTGAGGCGCTTGGCCTGAAGGTGTTTGGCAAGCACGAGCACAAGTGGAAGCACTCCGAGCCCCACTATCGATTGGAATTGGGGCGAGACTGGCTCGATGAAGGTAGCCCGGCACCATCAGAAGAGAAGCTTGGAGAAATGCGCAGGATGCCGGGAGTGGTGAGTGTCGAGGTGAAGGACGGCATCCTGCCCTATACGAAGAAGCCGGGCAAGTATGTTCTCGTTACCAAGCTTATCGACCTCTGGTCCGAGGCCGACGTGAACGCCTGGAAGAAGGAGACGGCGGAGAAGTACATGATCCTCGCCGATGTCGGCCGGACCAAGTGGGCCAAGGGCTACTCGGCGGACCGGCGCCCCTGGTACGTGGGCGCCGACCGGCCCGACGAGCAGGTCATCGACATCTGCGTGATGTACATGACCAAGGACGGCTCCTACGCCAAGGCCTGGGTGTACGCCGTCGAGGAACCGTCGGTCATCTTCCGGCACGAGTTCGACAATCTGGTCATCCGGGGCGGGCGCAGTGACGCCACCCGGAAGACCGAGGGCGGCCATGTGTACGAGGTGCAGGACCATGCCGGGAACAGGGAGGGCGCCGTCTGGCTCTCCGGCGAGCGGGTGGTCGTCAAGGTGGCCGGGGACGAGTATCCCGCCGAGCTGATCGAAGGCTACCTCAAGAAGTATCCGAGCGCGTTGGACAATGCGTCGCGGATCGACTTCGGCCGGTGGGCTGCCGAAGAGTTTGCGCTGAGGCTGAGGAGGATCGACGAGGCTGCGGATCGCCTGGCGGCCGGGAAGAAGCAGCGGATCAGCGTCTACGACGAACTGACCGCCCTGCGCACGCGCTTCCCGATCCAGGTCGAAGGCTACAGCCAATCCAAGGACTTCGACTCCCCCGAGAAGCTCCGCGCGCTCCGCAAACAGCTCGGCGACTGGTGGGCCGCCAACAAGGACAAGCTCCGCTGGAACCCGAAGATCCGCGGGTTCGAGGCGGGGGAGTAGGCTAGAAGGTTCCCGAGATTTTCAGGGCTGTCGCCAGTCGTCGAGTCGCGCGAGCGTCGCGGCGACCGCCCCGGCCTGCTCCGGCTCCCGCCGGCGCAGCGGCTCGACGGTGAGGTCCAGGAACATCGGCGTCACCGAGACGTGGCCGGCGGCCAGGGCCGCGGCGTCGGTCCAGTCGTCGGGGTCATGGATCTCCATGTTGCCGTCGACGCTGTAGAAGCAGGCGCCGTCCGGGGCGCCGCCCTTCGACAGGCTCAGGGCTTCGGGCGATGAGCTGGTCGAATCGCCCTCAGGGCAGGCACACGAGCGGTAGAACTCGCGGAAGCCGCTCCGGCCGTGGCGGGTGAGGCGGATGCCCCTGACCGGCCTCCCGCTCGCCGGCAGGTTCACGTTGAAGAGCAGGCCCGGGGTCCAGGGCGCGAGCGCCGCCAGGCGCTCCAGGACCGGCCGGGCGCGCTCCGCGGCCGCCGGGAAGTCGTAGGGCGCGGAAACGTCGAGGCTCAGCGCGACCGCCGGGACGCCGGCGACCGCCGCCTCGGCCGCCGCGCCCACCGTGCCGGAGTAGAAGGCGTTCACCCCGACGTTGGGGCCGGCGTTGATCCCGGAGAGCACCAGCCCCGCCCAGCCCGGCCAGAGCTCGGCGAGCGCCAGCTTCACCGCGTCGGCCGGCGTGCCCCGCACCGCCACGGCCCGCTCGGCGCCGGGGACCTCCGCCGGCCAGCAGGCCACCGGCCGGTGCAGGGTGACGGCGTGGCCGATGCCCGAGGCCGGGCGCTCGGTGGCCGCGGCGCGCACCGTCCCGAGCCGCGCGGCCTCGGCGGCCAGGGCCGCGAAGCCCTCCGCGGCGATGCCGTCGTCACAGCTGACCAGGATGTTCATTTTGCGGGCTGCTTGGTCTTGTTCTTCCGCGGTTTCTCGCCGCCGTCCGGCTTCTTGTCCTCGGGCTTCTTGTCATCCGGCTTCCGGTCGGCGGCGCGGTCGCCGCTGCCGACGCGGGCGTAGCCGGACTTTGACGGGTCGTCGTAGTCGCCGGGCTCCTCCCGGGCCTCGGAGAGCCGCTCGGTGGTGATCTCGATCCGGCCGCCGCCGGGGAGCGGGAAGACCGCCTCCATGACCAGGCCCTTCAGGCCGGCGAGTTGCGCGGAGAGCTGTTTGCCGAGAAGCTGGCCGGCGCGCAGCCAGGAGGCCTCCAGGGCCGGAGCCTCGCGCGGCGAGAGGTACAGGCTGCAGAGCTCCTGGCCGCCGGCGCTGACCGTGACCAGCTCGCAGTCCTCGCCGGCGACGGTCTTCTTCGTGCCCGTGCGCTTCACGGCGATCCGGACGGCGTCCTCGTCGTTCTCCAGGGCGGCCTCCAGCCGCGCGCGGACCGCGGCGTCCCCGATCATGGGCAGGCGACGCCTGAGGCGCTCGCGGCCGGACTCGGCCGCCGACCGCAGCGAGCTGAAGGATATCTCCCGGTAGGTCTTGTGGTCCTTGTCAGCCTCCAGCAGCCAGAGCACCCCGAGGTCGGCGCGCAGGATGGTGGCGGACTTGCCGTCCTCGGCGGTCTCGCGCATCCGGTCGGTGCCCAGCTTCACGGTGAGGCGGCGGGTCGAGAGCTCGACGATGTCCGGCTTGGCGTCGGTTGCGGCCGGGGCCGGGGCCGGGGCCGGGGCGGGCGCCGGGATCGCCGCTGCGGAATCCGGCGCGGCGGCCTTGCCGGGCTCGGCCGGGGCGTCGGCCTTGGGAGCCGGCCTGGGGCCGAACTCCCGCACGATGCGCTCCAGCACCACGTCGGCGCGGGCCGCGGAGGCCGCCAGCAACAGGGCGGCGCCGGCCGCGACCGCGGCCGCCAGATTGACGCCGGTCAGTCTGCGGAGAGCCATGGCGCCATTTTAGCCGCCCTCCCGGAAAGCGCCAGGGACAACCATCGTCCCGGCAGTGCGCCCGGCGACCCGGGCGGGGTGCGCCTCGGCCGATATTCCGGCGCACTCCATAGCCGGAAAGCCGTGAACCAGACTCCCTTGGCGACGTTATGCGTCTGTCAGTGTGCCGTGTGGGCCAAACCTAGGAGCGCAAGCCGATGAATGGCAAGTGGATGAGCGGAGTTATGGTTCTGATGGCCGGGGCCTGGTTCTGGAGTGCCCCGCAGGTGGCTCCCGGCGGCGAGCCCGCCGGGGCCCGGACCTCCCTGGCGGCGCTGGTCGCGGAGATCGCGCCGGCCGACGGCCCGGTGCGGCCGCCGTTCGATCTGGCCAGGCACGACATGGGCCTGGTCCCGCAGAAGGGCGCGGAGCGGACCGCGGAGACGCTCCGCAAGGCCGCGCGCGAGCGCCAGGAGCGGCTGGTCCGGGCCTGGGAGGAACTCAAGCCGGCTTTGGATGGGCTGCGGCGGGACGATCCCGAGATCGCCGCCGAGAGCGCCTTCCTGGCCTACGCCTTCGGCCGGGCGCGGCTCGACGCCGTCCTGGCCGTCACCCGCAAGGCCGGCGCGCCGGCGCGGCTCAGGCTCGCACGGCTGCTCCTGGCCGAGTGCCGCTTCGACGAGGCCGTGGGGGAGCTGACCGCCCTGGCCGACGGCCGGGACGCGGCCGCCCAGCCCGCGCTGGTGGAGCTGGCCCGCCACGCCGAGGAGCGCAAGCGGCTCTCCGCCCTGGTGCCGCTGGTGCCCCTGGCCTTCGACCTGGAGGACTGGCTGGCCGCCAAGTCCCGCGACAAGGCGACCGGCGCGCTGATCGCCGCCGTGCGCCGGGGGACGGCGGCGCCGCTTCCGGAGCTGATCGGGACGCCCACGGGCTACCCGCGCCGGCTGCGCGGCAGCCAGGCGCTGTTCGACTCGCCGGTGGTGATCTATGAAGCGGAGGAGGAGGCGGAGCCCGAGGCGAACGGCGCCGCCGACCTCGTCCGCGGGCCGCTGCCCGGCCCCTGGTTCAAGAACTGGGGGGTGGACGCGAAGAGCCTCGACCGAACCTGGCTCGAGCTCCAGAGCGCCGACCTGATCCTTTACCGCGAGAGGGACGAGATCCTCTCGGGCGACAAGGTCGCCCTCAAGCTCTGGTCGGCCTACGGCGGAACCATGACCATGAAGCTCTACCGCTTCAGGGACCGCGCCGAGTGGGAGGGGATCAGGCCCGAGGCCCTGGCCCGCGCGGAGCCGGTCTGGACCGGGGAGCCGATCTACCGCCTGCTCGACGACAACAACTCGGAGCAGGGCGCGCGCGACGAGGACGTCGGCGTGACCGTCCCCGGGGAGGGCTACTACCTGCTGACCTGCTCGGCGCGCTACGCCCCGCAGCTGGCCGTCCAGAAGTTCTGCGTCAGCCACGCGGCGCTCTGCATCCGCGCCGGGCGGAACCAGGTCGTGGTGGCGGCCGTGGACCGCAGAACCGGCGCGGCCCTGGCCGGCGAGCCGATCGAGGTCGAGATCGCCGGCCGTCCCGATGCCCGGCGGATCGTCGAGCGCCTCAAGCCGGAGAGGGCCGAGGCCTTCCGCGCCGGCCTGGAGGGCGGCTCGGCCGAAGCGCCCCGGGAAGACGGCATGCAGGACAGCCAGCGCCTGCTGGCCTGGTCGAAGGCCTACGTGGAGGGCCAGAAGCTGGCCGAGCGCTACCCGCGGGTGGCCCGGAAGCTCTCCGGCCGCACCGGAAAGGACGGAACCATATCGTTCCCCGCCGACCTCGCCGCCCGCGACTACTCCTACACGCTCAAGGCCCGGCGACCCGGGGCGGGGCTGGCCGAGGTCTCGGTCGGCTACAGCGAGCCGCCCGAGCCGGAGGACCGGGCCAAGGCGGTGGTCTGGTGCGACCAGCCCATCTACCGCCCGGGGAGCACCGTGCACTTCAAGGGGATGGTCCGGCGCTTCAACGGCCTGCGGGTCGCGCCCCACGATGCCAGATGGAAGTCGGCCGTCGACGTCCAAGTGCGCAGCGCCAAGGACGAGGTCCTCTGGAAGGGCCGCTGCGCGCTGTCGGCGGCCGGGGCCTTCAGCGGCGACCTGCGCCTGGCTCCGGCCGCGGAGCTGGGCGCCTACCGCTTCCTGGTCGACGGCCGGGAGGCAGAGCCCTCCGTGCCCTTCACCGTCGAGGAGTTCCGGCTGCCGAGCTACTGGGTCAGCCTGTCGCTCGACCGGCGGGCCCACCGCGGCGGGGAGAAGGCCGCGGGCACCGTTGTGGTGCATTACTTCTCCGGCAAACCGGTCGACGGGGCGGCCGTCGAGCTGGTCCTCGAGACCGGCGAGGCGGACCCGCCGTCGCGGACCGTGGTCACCGACGCCGAGGGCCGCGCCCGGTTCGAACTGGCCGTCCCGCAGGTGCCCCGCGGGCAGAGCCTGCCGCTGCGCGCCACCGTGGCCGACCCCGGCGGGGTGAGCCGCACCCTGACCCGGGACGTGCTGCTGACTGGCGCGCCCTTCAGGCTGCGCGCCGAGGCCCGGCCCTGGCCGGCGGTCCGGGGAACTCCGGTCGAGATCGTGGTCGATGTCACGGGCTGGGACGACCGGCCGGTGGCCGGGGCGAGCGTCACCGTGGCCGGAAGCGGCCGGGCCGCGCTCACCGACGCCGAGGGCCGGGCGACGGTCGCCGCCCGGGCCGCGGCGGACGGTGACGAGCAGGAGTTCGCGGTCACGGCCGCGAAGGACGGCGAGGCGGTCCACGACACCTGCCGCCTCCGCCTGCAGGCCCCGGTCGCCGGCGCCGCGCCGGAGGGTCCGGCGCCGGCCGGAGACGGGCGCCCCGCCCACCGGGATTCCCTCTCGGTGGGCTGCGCCGGCGCCGACGCCGGCGAGCCCCTGACCGTGTCCGTCGAGGTGGACAACGCCCTGGATCAGGAGAGCACCGTACTGCTCTTCGTGGAGAACACCCGGCTGCTGGCCTTCCGCTCGCTGGTGCTCAGACCCGGCAGACACGATGTCTCCATCCCGACCGACCAGGACTTCGCGCCGAACGTGTACGTCTCCGCCCTGGCCTACAACGGCCGCGGAGAGCTGCGGAGCAGCGACAGTCATGTGTCGGTCCGTCCGGTCCACCAGTTCATGACCGTGGAGATCGCCACCGACAAGGCGGAGTACCGGCCAGGCGAGCGCTGCGCCGCCGAGCTGCGCGCCCTGGACCACCGGGGCCGGCCCGTGCCCGGAGCGGAGATCAGCCTGGGGGTGATCCACGAGGCCATCTACTCGCTGCGCGAGGACCCGACCCCCGACCTCCAGGACTTCTACTGGAGGTACTGGCTGCCGAGCTGGCCGCGCGGCGAGTACGACTGCCCGGCGCCCCACTGCCCGCCGGCGGTCTGGCTGCGCGGCCCCAAGTACGCATGGGGGCACATGGAGTCCGGCGGCTTCTTCGGCTACCGCGACGGCGGCGGCCGCAGGAGGGCGGTCGGGCGCTTCGGCGGCAGCGCGGGCAGCGCTCGCGCCGCCGAGGTCCCCCGCCGGGACTTCCGGACCAGCGCCCACTGGGTGGCCGACCTGGTCACGGACGCCGAGGGCCGGGCCCGCACCAGCTTCGCCTTCCCCGACGACATCACCGCCTGGCGCTTCACCGCCCGCGGGCTAACCGCCGACACCCGGGTGGGCTCGGTTCGCGCCAGCCGCCGGACGCTGCTGCCGCTGCAGGTGGAGCTGGCCCTGCCGCGGGCGCTCAGGAGCGGCGACCGCATCACCGCGGCGGCCCTGGTCCACAACAACCGTGGCGCGGGGCGCACGGTCTCGCTGGAGTTCGCGGCGGCGGAAGACGCCGGCCGCTCCGAACTGGCCGTGGCCGCCGGCGGCACGCGCCGCGCCGACGTCCCCCTCGGCCGCGCCGGGAGCGGTGCGGTCAAGTTCACCGCCCGGGTCCGCGACGCCGCCGGGGACGACCGCGACGCCATCGAGCGCAGCGTGCCGGTGGCCCCGCGGGGCTGCCGGGTCGCGCGCAGCTACGGCGGGCTGGTCCGCGACGGCGGCGCCGTGCCGCTGGCGCTCGGCGGCGAGCTGCTGCCCGGCTCGCTCCGGGCCAGCGTGGCCGTCGAGCCGGGCCTGGCCGGGCCGGTGGAGTCGGCGCTCGACGGACTGATCGGGTACCCCTACGGCTGCGTGGAGCAGACCATGAGCCGCTTCATGCCCGCGGTGGTGGCCGGCCGGGCCATGAGGGCCGCCGGGATCGAGAGCCCCCGGGCCGGGGAGCTCCCGGACATCTTCGAGAAGGGCCTGGCCCGCCTGGCCGGCTTCCAGCACGCGGACGGCGGCTGGGGCTGGTGGCAGCAGGACCCGACCAACGACTTCATGACCGCCTACGTGCTGGAGGGGCTGGTCCTGTGCCGTTCCGCCGGCCACGCCGTGCCGGCGGGCATGATCGACCGCGGCGAGAAGTACCTGGCCGCGCGGCTCCTCGACGGCAAGCTCAGCGGCCACAACGTGGGCGCGGTCGGCGATGTCGACATCCGCGTCTTCGCGGCGCACTCCCTGGGCGTCTGCTACTCCCGGGAGCCGGAGCGGTACGGCGAGGCTTCCGCGAGGGTGCTGGCGGAGCTGAGGAAAGCCGCGCCGCAGAAGGAGGGCGGCTGGTCCGACCGGGACGCGGCGCTGCGCGGCGACGCCCTGCGTCTGCTCGGCGACCGGGCGGCCGCGGAGGCCGCCCTGGAAGGGCTGGCCAACCGGGCGGCGCCCGCCGCCGGCGACCGGCGTTCGACCCTGACCGCCGCGACGGTCCTGGAGCTGGGCGCCGCGCTCCGGCCCGCCGACGGACGCTGGGCGGCGCTGGGGCAGCGGCTGGTCGGCGCCCGCAAGGGCGGCGGCTGGGGCGACACCGTGGCCTCGGCCGCCGCGGTGCGCGGCCTGGCCGCCGTGCTGGCCGCCGCCAGCGGCGAGCCCGGGCCGGTGGAGGTCCTGCTCGACGGGCGGGTCGTGGCCACGCTGACCCCGGAGCGCAACCGCCGCGCGGCCATCGAGCTCGGCGCGGAGCTGGCCGGCTGCCGGGAGATCGTCCTGCGGCCCAAGCGGAAGGACTCCGCCGGCTTCTGGTCGGCGCGGGTCGAGGGCTGGCTGGAGAAGCCGCCGGCGCCGCCGGCCAACCCGGACGTGCGGATTGCCTGCCGGTACTTCCGCCTGGCGCCCGAGCGCGCGGAGATCCCGGTCGGGGCCGACGGGCGGTTGGCCGTCGCTGCCGGCACGACCATCGAGGTGCGCCTGGAGTGCGAGCTGGCCAGGCCGCTCTCCTACCTGCGCATCTCCCTCCCCCGGCCGGCCGGGGTCGAGCTCGTCAGGCAGCCGGACTTCGCCAAGGGCAAGCTGGTGGCCTTCGAGGAGCGCGACGACGGCCTGCACTGCTTCGCCGACGCCTGGGAGGCCGGCCGTCACGAGGTCAGCCTGCTGGTCCGCCCGGAATTCGCCGGCGAGGTCTTCGCGCCGCCGCCGGAGTTCGAGCCCATGTACGGCGACGCCGTGCCGGTGGCCGTCAGGGCTGCGCAGACCTGGGTGATGGGCCGCTAGCAACCCGTTGAAAAAGTGCCGGGGTCGCGACACTTGAGATCGTGGCCTCAGGCGAGGAACGACGACGAAGGCGTGTCCGAGAGACACGCCGAGGAGGAGTGACGCAGCATGAGGCCGCAAGATCAAGTGTCCCTTCGGGCCTTCGCCGCGCCGAAGGGGCTTCGGCCCCGCAGGCGGGTTGCGATCGGACGGCCCGTCTGCGGCGTTGCCGTTCGACAGGCTCACGGCCTAGGCCCTGAGCGTAGTCGATGGGCCCTTCGACTCGCCATCGGGTTCGCTCAGGGCCCCGAGCATGGCCGAGGGGCTCGTCGTCGCCGTGTCGCTGCGGACACGGCTTCCTCCTCGCGCCTTGCATCCGGGCCATCCGGTCGCAACGCGATCCCCGGCACTTTTTCAACGGGCTGCTAGATCCCCCGGTTCAGTTTCACCATTCAGCGTTCACCATTCTGCATTGGCGGTTCCGCACCTCTGCTGCGGACTCGTTCAGAACTTCCTCCGGTTCGCCGCGCACCACTTCCTCCAGGCGGCGGCAAGTTCCTCCGGAGTTCCTGCGATCTCCCGGTGGCCGGTGATCTTCTCCAGGGCCTCGGCGGTCACGTCGACCAGCAGCCGGGTCTGTCGACCGCGGGGCCCGGCGTGGCCGGAGCCCGGCCGGAACGCCTCCGCGCCGGTCGTCACCTCCACGACCCAGCGCGGGTCCAGGCCGACCTCGGCCAGCGTGGGGACGGCCGCCGGGTCGCCGATCTCGCCCAGCGCCCAGATGCGCGTGCCCAGTCCCGCGTCGGAGCGGACGATGCCGGCCGCCAGCTCCGGGACAAGCTCGCGGGCCCGGAATTTCGCGGCGGTCCAGGCGGCCAGGTCCCCGCAGCCGGGGCGTTCGTAGTCGTAGATCAGGAGCATGCGCGCCGTCCGGCAGGCCTCGCGTTCCAGCCCCAGGTCGGCGGCCGTGAGGCAGGCGCCCCAGTTGAGATCCATCTGGGCGGGGTTGTCGAAGATCCGGAGCCCCCGGCGGATCTGCTCACGGGCCTCGGCGTCGTCCGGGCCCGGGGCGGGGGCGGGGGAGGGGGGCTTGGGCGCGATCGGGGCCGGCTCCGGCGCTGCGGCGTTCCCCAGCGCCGCCTCCAGCCGGCGGTCGTCCACGCCGGGCAGCGGCGCGGCCCGGCGCAGGCGGGCCAGGGCCGCGGCGGCCGAGCGGCCCAGGTCTCCGCGGTCCTCGCGCAGCAGGCTCGCGAGCTGGGCGGCGAGCTTACGATCGCCGCTCATGCCGGCCAGCCGGCATCCGACCTCGGCGGCGGCCGGGCTGGCGCCGGCCATCATCTCGGCGGCCAGCTCCGAGGCCAGGCGGCGGTCGCGCGTGGCCATGAACTGCTCGAGATTGTTGAGCGGCAGGGGGCCGATCTGGGAGCCGGCCGGCGGGTTGGGATTGGCCGCGAGCCACTCGCGCATCCGCCGGGCGACCTGGGCCGCGGTCCAGCGCGGCTCGTAGCCGACGTGATAGGCCAGTGCCCAGGACAGGGCCACGTCGTCCCGGCCGTGCATGACGGCCGCGCGGAGCGCCGGCCAGTTGCGAGCCTCGGCCAGCTGCTTCACGGCGAGGTGCCCGCCGCGGCGCCCGTCGGCGAAGACCGCGTGCCAGGCCTCCAGGTCCACGCCGGACTCCGGCGGGACCAGGCGGTCGAGGGATTCCTGCGTCGGCGGGTCCGGGCGCTCCGCCGCGAAAGCGGGCTGGCCGCCGGCTGAGAGGCCGGCGGCCAGCAGGAACGCGATCTGGCGGAGGCGGTTCATCTTGCTCGCGGGGCGCCTTCTCCCGGGACTACTTGGCCGGCTCGGCGGGCGCGTCCCCCTCGGCCGGCTCCTTGGGCTGGTCGGCGGGGGCCGGCTCCTTCTTGGCCGGCGGCTTGCCGGGCATCTCGGGCAGCGGCTCGGCGTTGAAGTCGAGCTCCTCGCCGGCCTTGATCACGGTGAGCTTGGCCGGAGCCTTGAACCTGCCGGCGAGCATGGCCTCGCTCAGAGGGTCCTCGATGTAGCGCTCCAGCGCCCGCCGCAGCGGCCGCGCGCCGAAGTCCGGGTTGTAGCCCTTGTCGATCAGGAACTCGCGGGCCTCGTCGGAGATGACCATCTCGAAGCCCTTCTCCAGGAGGCGCTTGAGCACCTGGGCGGTCTCGATGTGGATGATGTTCCTGAGGTCCTCGCGGTTGAGCTGCCGGAAGACGATGATGTCGTCCAGGCGGTTGATGAACTCCGGCCGGAACTGCTTCTCCATCTCGTCGCGCAGGGTCTTCTTCATGCCGTCGTAGGTGACCTCCGCCGAGCGCTTGGCGAAGCCCATCACGCCCTGGTTCTTGATCAGCTGCGCGCCGATGTTCGAGGTCATGATCAACACGGTGTTGCGGAAGTCCACGTGCCGGCCGAAGGAGTCGGTGAGCTTGCCCTCCTCCATGATCTGCAGCAGGATGTTGAAGACGTCGTTGTGGGCCTTCTCGATCTCGTCGAAGAGCACCACCGAGTAGGGCCGGCGGCGGATGCGTTCGGTGAGCTGCCCGCCCTCCTCGTAGCCGACGTAGCCGGGAGGGGCGCCGACCATCCGGCTGACGTTGTGCTTCTCCATGTACTCGGACATGTCGATCTGCACCAGCGCGTCGGACGAGCCGAAGAGGAACTCGGCCAGGGCCCGGGCCATCAGCGTCTTGCCCACGCCGGTGGGGCCGAGGAAGACGAACGAGCCGACCGGCCGGCGCGGGTCCTTGAGGCCGGCGCGGCTGCGGCGGATCGCCCGGGAGAGCCCCTGGATGGCCTCGTGCTGGCTGACCACCTTCTTGTGGAGCTCGTCCTCCATCTTGAGCAGCCGCTCGGTCTCCTTGTCGGCCATGCGCTGCAGCGGGATGCCGGTCATGGCCCCGACCACCTCGCGGATGTCCTCGGGGGAGACGGTGCCGCGGGTCTCGCGGGCCTTCTCGCGCCAGGCGCGCTGGATGCGGCGCATCTCGGCGCGGAGCTGCTCGGCCTGGTCGCGGAACTTGGCGGCGGTCTCGAAGTTCTGCTCGGCGACGGCCTGCTCCTTCTCGCGTTCGAGCTTGGCCACCTGGTCCTCGATGTCCTTGAGGTCCGGCGGGCGGGTCATGGCCCGCAGCCGCACCCGCGAGCCGGACTCGTCGATCACGTCGATGGCCTTGTCGGGCATGAAGCGCCCGGTGATGTAGCGGTCGGCGAGCTTGACCGCCTCTTCCAGCGTCTCGTCCGGGAAGGTGACCAGGTGGTGGGCCTCGTACTTGTCGCGCAGGCCCTTGAGGATGAGCAGGGTCTCCTCGGGGGTCGGCGGGTTGACGGTGATGGTCTGGAAGCGCCGCTCCAGCGCCGCGTCCTTTTCGATGTACTTGCGGTACTCGTCGAAGGTGGTAGCGCCGATGCACTGGACCTCGCCGCGGGCCAGGGCGGGCTTGAGGACGTTCGAGGCGTCGATGGAGCCCTCGGCCCCGCCGGCGCCCACCAGGGTGTGCAGCTCGTCGATGAAGAGGATCACGGTGTTGGCCGAGCGCCGGACCTCGTTCATGACCGCCTTGATGCGCTCCTCGAACTGGCCGCGGTACTTGGTGCCGGCGACCATCAGGGCCAGGTCCAGGATGATGATGCGCTTGTTGCGGAGGATCTCCGGGACGTCGCCCTTGACCACGCGCTGGGCGAAGCCCTCGACGATGGCGGTCTTGCCCACGCCGGCCTCGCCGAGGAGCACCGGGTTGTTCTTGGTGCGCCGCGACAGGATCTGCAGCACGCGCTCGATCTCGGTGGCCCGGCCGATGACCGGGTCGAGCTTGCCCTCGCGGGCCAGCGCGGTGAGGTCGCGGCCGAAGGAGTCGAGGGCTGGGGTCTTGCTTTCCTTGCCGCCCTCGCCGGCCTGGGCGCCGCCGCCCGGGCCGCCGCCGGGCGCCGAGCCGGGCTCGCCACCCCCGCCGCCGCCGCCGGGGCCGCCCCCGCCGCCGCCGGGGGCCTGCCCGCCTTCGGCCTGGGCCTCGGGCGAGCCGGTCAGGAACTCCATGACCTCGTTGCGGACGTCGTCGAGCTTGAGGCCGAGGTTGAGGAGCACCTGCGCGGCGATGCCCTCGCTCTCGCGGAGCAGCCCGAGCAGCAGGTGCTCGGTGCCCACGTAGTTGTGGTCGAGGTTCCGGGCCTCCTCCATGGAGAGCTCCAGGACCTTCTTGGCCCGGCTGGTGTAGGGCTTGTCGCCCTTGGTGGCGGTGGCCGGCCCGGTGCGGACCAGCTTCTCGACTTCGAGGCGGACCTTCTCGAGGTCCACGCCGAGGTTCTCCAGGACGTTGGCGGCGACGCCCGAGCCCTCCTTGACCAGCCCGAGCAGGATGTGCTCGGTGCCCACGTAATCGTGGTTGAAGCGGATGGCCTCCTGGCGGGCGTAGGTCATCACCTTCCGGGCGCGCTCGGTGAAGCGGTCGAACATGGGATCCTCCGGGGCGGGCGGCGGCGCCGAATGCGCCGCGTGCTCCGCTGCCATCTGTCTAACGCGGGGTATTATGCCGGGCTTCCTGGATTTGGCAACCGACGGACGGCGGAGTAGTCAGGGTTCGGCAGGAACAAGCACGAGCCGGAAGCCGACGGAGTCGTCTGCGACCGTCGGGGCATCAGCGGCACGCTGCGAAGAGCGACAGAACCACGTGCGGTGGCACCACGCCCCGCCCCGCGATACCCGCTCCGCGCCAGCGACTGGCCCCGTCGGATCACACCTCGGGCTCTTGGCATAGTAGCCCCGATCGTACCAGTCCTCGCACCACTCCCATACGTTACCGTGCATGTCGTGTAGTCCCCAGGCGTTGGGCTTCCTCATGCCCACTGGATGACACCTGCCCCCCGGGGCAGCGTCGAACCAAGCATAATCCGCCAGGACTTCGTCGGCGGCCCCGGAGCAGAACCGGGTCCTAGTGCCGGCTCGGCAGGCCCACTCCCATTCGGCCTCAGTCGGCAGACGGAACTGACCCTTATCTATCCCCAGGCCGTTTAGCTTTCTTCCGAACTCTTGGCAGCTGTTCCAGGAGACGTTGCTCACCGGATTCTTAACACCTTTGAACTCGCAGGGGTTCGTCCCCATCACCTTCTCCCATTGTTCCTGGGTTACCTCATACTTGCCGATGTAGAAGGGCCGGGTGATCACCACCCAGTGCTGCATCTCGTCTTCGTCGCGGGCCTTCTCGTCCGCAGGACTGCCCATTTTGAACCGCCCCGCCGGGATGAGGAGCAACTCCAGCTTGACGCCGTCGCCCAAATCCACGGTCTTCTCGACCGGCACCCCGAGCTTGGCCGCCGCCTCGGCCTGGCGGCGCTTGGCCTCGTCGGCGTCGAACCACCAGACGGTGTAAGCCCGCCACAGCCAGAAGCCGAGAAGTCCCAGGGCGATGACGCCGCAGACCGCCACGTAGAAGCCGGTCAGGCTCTTTCTGGTCTTTGCGGTGGCAGGCTGCTCAGTAGCTTCGGCCATGCGCCCGATGGTAGCCGGCCCCGCCGGGGGCGCAATCCCGATTCCGGGACCATCCCCAGTCTCGGAGGAGCGCAGAACGGGGCGGGTCCGGTGCACGGGGGGGGCCGGTCTCTACCGCTCGGAGGGCATCCTGCCCTTCGAGTTGCCACGAAGCTGCCCTATCGCCGTCCGTGGCTTCGGGCACCTTCGACGCCGAGCCCGGCCCACCCCGTGCACCGGACCCACGATGGCCGGGCGACGAAGGTCCAGAGCCGGGGGAGGAGTTGGCCGGCGCTTAGAACGCCGAAGGCCCGGAAGGCCGGGAGGCGTTCTCGCGCAGCGAGCGGCCAGGGATGGCCGCGAGCGGTAGGCCAACGCCTCTCCCAGCTCTGGACCCGGGTTCCACGACGGCGCCACGCAGACTGGGGATGAACATATTCCAATTCCGGTTGCAGCCAGTTCGGCGGTGGAGGCTTGAGGCCGCGGACCTCTTTCCGGCGCCGCGCGCGCTTGACACCCGCCACGCGTTGTCTAACATCTGCCCATACGAGCCGTCGAGCCGAGACGAGGTTGAGGCTCCGGCCGCAGGCCGAACGAATCCCGGGCGAATGGAACGCCCGGGAGCGAACAGGAGGAGTCAGATGCCGAAGTTGTTCATTCCCGGTCCGGTCAATGTGGGCGACGACGTTCTCAAGGCCATGGGCACCCCGGTGATCCCGCACCGCGGCAAGGGCTTCGAGGAGCTCTACTCCCGCGTGCAGGACAAGCTCCGCAAGGTGCTGTACACCAAGAACGCGGTGTTCCTGTCCACCTCGGCCGCCACCGGTCTGTGGGAGTCCTTCGCCCGGAACTGCTGCGCCAAGAAGGCCCTGGTCACCATGTGCGGCGCCTTCTCCGACCGCTGGTACGACGTCTTCAAGCTCAACGGCAAGCAGGCCGACAAGTTGCAGGTCGAGTGGGGCAAGGCGGTCACCGCGGACATGATCGCCAGCGCCCTCAAGAAGGGCGGCTACGACTGCTTCGCCATGGTCCACAACGAGACCTCCACCGGCGCGCTGTCGCGGATCGCCGAGGTGCGCGCCGCGATCGACCGCGTCGGTCATCCGGCGCTGCTGATGGTCGACACGATCTCCTCGCTGGCGTCGGCCGACTACCGGCACGACGAATGGGGCGTCGACGTCACTGTCGGCGGCTCGCAGAAGGGGCTGATGCTGCCGCCCGGCCTGTCCTTCAACGCCGTATCCGCCAAGGCGCTGGCCGCCGCCGAAACCGCGAAACTGCCGCGCAGCTACTGGGACTGGCGGCCGATGCTGGCGGCCAACGCCACCGGCTACTTCCCGTTCACGCCCGCGACGAACCTGCTCTACGGGCTGGATGCCGCCTGCGACATGCTGCTGGAGGAAGGGCTCGACGCGGTGTTCGCCCGCCATGCCCGCCATGCCGAGGCGACGCGCACCGCCGTCACCGCCTGGGACCTGGAGATCCTGTGCAGCGACCCCAGGGCCTATTCGGGCTCGCTGACCGCGATCGTCATGCCCGAGGGCCACGATGCCGACGCCTTCCGCAAGGTCGCGCTAGAGAACTTCAACATGTCGCTGGGCCAGGGCCTGACCAAGGTCGCGGGCAAGGTCTTCCGCATCGGCCATCTCGGCGACTTCAACGACCTGATGCTGATGGGCACCCTGTCCGGCGTCGAGATGGCACTGGGCCTCGCCGGCGTGCCGCACAAGGCGGGCGGCGCGCAGGCCGCCCTCACCTACCTC
>JAKLDR010000180.1 GCA_022703445.1 Planctomycetota bacterium
ACCTTCTCGCAAGACGCCGCACATTTTGGATGAATGCCGAGAAATGCTGCGCGTCATTTCTGACAGAACGACACCTGTGCACTGATCCGGCACGATGGATAACTTCCCGGGCGGCGCAATAAGCCATTGAAAGGGGAACAGCCCATGAAACTCGCATCTGCAGCGGTGACCAGTCTTGTCTGCGTCTGCTTCGCGACCTCCGGCGGCACCATCGCACGTGCCGGGGACGCTCCGAAAGAGCCGGAGAACATCAGCAGGGCACCCGCCGAGATAGCCTTCAAAGCCACATTGGAGGCGTCCCACGACGAGGTCGGAGAGGATGTGGCGAAAGACTCGGATCAGGGCACCAGTACCGGGATAATCAGCTTTCCAGGCGGAGCCGCGTGCTACAAACGCCAGACCGGCCTGGTCAAGTACGACATCGGCGTCATCGCCAAGCGCATCACCCTGAAGGTCCAGGTATATGACACGCTGGAGGAGTTCCGCGAGGCGGCCCTCGAAGACATGCCCAGGGAGGTTCACAATGCAATGGCTGCACGCCTGCCCAACTACTTCGGTGACTACATGCTGGACCGCATGAAGTCCAAGCTCACCGGAAAGCTGGCCTTGAGCGGCGAAAACGGCCAGAAGTTTGAGGACATGGCCGCCAAACACAGGGAAGCGACCCGCAAATTCATCCAGGCCTGCCGGGCGATGAAGGAGGCCAAGGACGAAGAGAAGACGCAACGCGGCACCGCAATGATCCGAGCCCTGGAAGCCTACCTGCGCGTCGGCAAGGAAACTGGGGATCCCACCAGGCTACTGACTCCTGCCCAGCAAAACGCCTTGTGCTCGAAGTTCTGAGTGCTGACTAGGCTTTGCCGGCGGGTCCTGACCGGAAGGCCTGCTCTCCCCGCCTCCGGCCTCAATCCCTCGCGTCGCGCCCCCACGGGGCTTGGGGACGGGTTCCAGTCAGCCAAGGCAGCCGGGGACAAATGCCCTGGTTTCCCGGACGACGCTTGCCCGCCACCAGGCGAGATGCTAGAATCCCTGTCGGGGGATGATCCGGGCGGAGCCGTCGCGTTGAACGACCAGGCATTCAGCCAGCTTCCGGGCAGGACCGTCGGCGGCTGCCGCGTCGAGCGGCAGCTGGGCGCCGGCGGCATGGGCGTGGTCTTCGAGGCCCGCCACCTGGCGCTCGACAAGCGCGTGGCCCTCAAGCTGCTCGCCCCCCACCTGGCCGCCGACCAGAGCTTCGTCAAGCGCTTCGTGACCGAAGCCCGCCTGGCCGCCCAGGTCGAGCACCCCAACATCGTCCAAGTGCTGAACGTCGGCCAGGACGGGGCCGTGTACTTCATCGTCATGCAGTTCATCGAGGGCCGCAGCCTGGCCGAGATCCTCAGGGGCGGCCCGCTGCCGCCCCGCGACGCCGCCAAGATCGCCCTGCAGGCCGCACGGGGGCTGGCCGCCGCGCACGCCCGCGGCATCATCCACCGGGACGTGAAGCCCGAAAACATCCTGATCGACGGCGGCGGCGTGGCCCGCATCGTGGACATGGGCCTCTCCAAGAACCTGGGCGCCCCCTCCGACGGCGCGGACACCGCCGCCCTGACCGCCCCCGGCGTGGCCATGGGCACGCCCAACTACATCAGCCCCGAGCAGGCCACCGAGGCCCGCGCCGCCGACGCCCGCGCGGACATCTACTCGCTGGGAGCCACGCTCTTCCACGCGCTGGCCGGTGCCCCGCCCTTCGCCGGCCCGTCGGCCATTGCCATCATCAACCAGCACATCAACACCCCGCTCGTCCCGCCGAGCAGCCGCCGGCCCGAGGTCCCCCCGGAGCTCGACGCCCTGGTCGCGCGCATGATGGCCAAGAACCCGGACGAGCGCATCCAGACCATGGACGAGGTCGTGACCGCGCTGCGGAAGTTCCTGGGCGCGGCGGGCGGCGTCACCGGGGCGGCCCCCGCCGCGGGCCGGACGGCCACCCGGCGCTCCGGCGCGGCTGCGCCTCCCGCCGCGCCGGTCAAGGCTGCCGTCGTGCCCGCAACGGCGGCCGTTCCGCACGCTCCGGCCGCGCCAGGCAAGTGGAAGTTCGTCCTGATCGGCGCCGCCGGGATGCTCGCCGCGCTCGTCTTCCTGGGCATCCTGGCCGCCGCCGCGAATCCGGCCCGCAAGGCGTTCCGGGCCGCGCGTGCCTACGAAGAGGCCAACCCCGGGGACTACGCCGGGGCCCAGGAGCGCTACGCCGAGGTCGGCAGGAACCACCCAGGCGGCGAGTGGGCCAACCGTTCGGTTGAGGCCGCCGCGGCCCTGGAGCGGCGCCGCCAGGCCGATGCCCAGGCCGCCTTCGACCGCCTTGCCGCCGGGGCCGAACCCCTGGAGAAGTCCTCCGACTGGGCCGGCGCCGAGAAGCTCTGGCTGGACATGCCCGCCCCGCTCCGCTCCACCGACGCGGGCGAGGCCGCCGGGCTGCGCGCCACCCGGGCCCGCGTGGCCCGCCGGACCCGCGAGTTCTTCGCGGCCATGGCCGACGGACGCCCCGAGAGCATCGAACGGGCGGCGACCTACTGCGATCCGCGCCAGGACGAGAAGGCCCGCCGCTTCCTGCTCGGGGTCATCGTCGGACTGGTGCGGATGGGCAAGGGCACTCCCGCGGAGTTGCAGATCGACGCGATCGAGGTCACGCCGCCCGCCCGCGCACTGCTCCGCGGCCGCATCACCATCACCTACGGGGCGCTCAAGCCCCCTGAGACGCACCCGACGGAGCTGCACTGGGGACTCATCGGCGAGGAATGGTTCCTGGTCGACAAGGCACAGAGCATTGACGCCCCGGCGCCGGCCGGCCCCGGACCGGGCCCCAAGCGCCCGCGGCTCCAGGACCGCCCGGAGCGGCCGGGACGACCCGTTCCGCCCGAGGCCCAGTAGGAGACCGCTCGTGGGCATGGTCAAGGCCGCCGACCTCAAAGCCGGCATGAAGCTCTCCGCGCCGCTCAAAGACCTTTCCGGGCGCACCCTGCTCAAGGAGGGCGCGGAGCTCACCGAGCAGTACATCCAGCGCATCCGCAGCTGGGGCTTCGAGGAGGTGGCCGTCCAGGGACAGGGCGAAGCCCCCCCTCCCCCTCCGGTGGTCGGGTTCCCCATCGCCGGGCGCAGCTACGCGGAGGTGGCCGCCCAGGTCGAGCGCCGCTTCAGCCGCTCCGGCGAGGAACCGACCCTGGCCCGGCTCAAGGCCGCCGTGCTCGGCCGCATACAGGAACTGGTGAGACTCCATGGCGGAAGCTGAAGCGCTGGAGAAGATGCGCAAGGTCATCGGCGGCGTCGCCAGCCTGCCGACCCTGCCGGTGGTCATCGCCAGGCTGACCAAGATGCTGGCCGATCCTGACACATCGGTCCGCGACGTCACCAGGCTGCTGGCCGAAGACCAGGCCATGACCGCCAAGATCCTCAAGCTGGCCAACAGCGCCTACTACGGGTTCCCCGGCCAGATCGCCAGCGTCGACCACGCGGTGGTCATGCTCGGCTTCGGCGGGGTGCGCGACGTGGCCCTTTCCGCCTCGGTCATCGAACTCTTTCGCGCCTCCCCGTCCCAGGCCGCGGAGTTGGGCCAGCTCTTCGCCCCCGACCGCTTCTGGGAGCACTCCATAGCCACCGGAGTCACCTGCCGGATGCTCGCGCGCCAGCGCAAGCTGGCCGATCCCGAGGAGGCCTTCGTGGCCGGGCTGCTCCACGACATCGGCAAGCTGATCATGCTGGAGCACATGTCGCCGACCTTCCTGGAGATCCTCCGCGACTGCCGCGACCGGGGCAGACCCTTCGTAACCGCCGAGGCCGAGCGCGACTGCAGCCACGCCGCCATGGGCAGGCTGCTGGTCGAGGAGTGGAAGCTCCCCGAGCGGATCAGCGAGCCGGTCGGCTTCCACCACCGGCTCCGCCCGCGCCGCCCCACCGCCGGCGTCACCGCCGCCGTCCAGTTCGCGGACATCTTCGCACGGGCTCGGGGCGTGGGCTGGGCCGGCGACGACTTCCTGCCGCAGCTCGAACCGGAGGCCTCGCGGATCCTGGGCCTGGACGAGCTCGACTTCCCGAAGTTCATAGAGGAGTTCGACGCCCAGATGCTCCAGGCCTCCATCTTCATGGAGCTGGCCGCTGGGAAGAAGTGATGCCCGTCAAGGAGACCAAGATGCCCAAGAAGACCGCCAGCCGCAAGGACACCAAGGACCTCTTGGCGCGCGCGCTAGCCGCCGCCGACTGGTTCGTGAACTCCCAGATGAAGCTGCCCCGCACCTGGATGGGCGACAACTGCCGTTTCCTCTACTACTACTACATGCCCGAGAAGCGTGAGGTGCCCGGCATCAACTGGACCCACGGCCGGGCGCTATTCGTCCTGACCGACGCCTACCGCGCTACCGGCGACAGGCGCTACGTCGAGTCCATGGAGCTCGGCGCCCGGTACCTGCGCGCGCTCCAGCCGCTCGATCCCTACTACCCGATCACCTACGGCTCGATCCGCGAGGAGATTCCCCAGTCGCCCTGGGGCGGGGTCCTGGACGGCGCCCAGGCGGCCTCCGGCTTCCTGATGCTCCACACCGTCACCGGCAATCCCGACTACCTCCGGCGCGGCCGGGCCTTCTGCGAATTCATGCTCCGCACCTGGCGGCCGGACAAGGGGCTGGCCACCTGCGCCCGGTACTACCCGGAGAAGGTCGAGTATCTGAGCGAGAAGACCCCCTGGGCCTGCATCCACCACGCCTCGGCCATACCCTTCTGGCACCTCTACAAGATCACCGGCGAGGGGCAGTACCTGTCGCCGCTGGTCCACGCGGCCGACCGGATCCTGGACTGCCAGCGCGCCGACGGCGGGATCAACTTCGTGGCGGACATCAAGGCGGTCGGCGAGCCGCCGCTCAACCACCACTGGGGCCTGGGCAAGGGAGACGAGCGCTTCCTGCTCAGGAACGACGACGGCATCGTCGTGGTGGTCCTGGCGGCTTACGAGCTCACCGGCGACCGGAAGTACCTCGACGCCATGGTTCGCTACGCGGAGTGGATCATGGCCAACGAGCCCCACGAGCGGCCCTTCAATGCCTTCGGCGTGCAGGCCAACAACGTCCTGGACATCGGTAAGGCCGCCGGCAAGGACTACTCGGCGTGGGTCTTCGACCACCTTGACAAGCACTGCCTCAAGCTGCAGGCCGCCGGCACCGGCGACCCCAAGGCCGACGGCGGCTTCCGCGGGGAGGACGAGGAGGGCAACGCCGGCATCTTCGGCGGCCACGCCCTGGACTACGTCCCGACCAGGAACACCTGCTACATGGCCGGACTGCTCTTCCGGCTGTCGGGCAAGGGCACCGGGACGGGGTTCAGCCCGTGGGGCGTGACGGAGCGCTGAGCGGTCGGAGGATAACGGGAAGGTATGTGGGTGTGTGAGTACGTGAGTGTGTGAGTCAAAAGATCAAGCGACTCACATACTCACCCACACACCCACATACTCACACACTCACACACTCACACACACGCCTCCGGCCTACCAAGCGTCTGTCCTGAACGGCGACGCCGGCAGTCCCTCCTTGTTGTAGAGGTTGCAGGTCGGGTTGTCCGTCCAGGCGTAGCGCACTGCGGCTGGTTTCGTGACTCCCTGGACGCTAACCACCACGTCGGAGCCGTCAATCCTGGCCTCGGCCGCAGCGAACTTGCGGTCGGCTCCGGCCAGGGTGAAGCCCTTCAGGCTCTCTCCGCCCTTGGCCTTGAGCCCGCCGCCGACGTGGTCGAACTTAACGCGGATGGCCGCGCCTTCGACATTGTGCGAGCGGTAGAGCGGCCCGGAGTACACCAACTCCTTTCCATAGGCCACGTGCTCCGCGGCCAGCGCCAGGCGCCGGCCAACCTCCTGCTTGTTGCGCGGATGGATGTCCTCGGGATCGCCGATGTCGATGGCCACGGCCATGCCCGTGGCCGGCTCAGCCAGCGCCATGGTCTGGGCCTCGCGGAGCCCCGCCCACGTGCCCACCGACACGTAGTTGGCCAGCTGCACGAAGAGGAAGGGCCTCGGCTTGCCACCCCAGGCCCGGCGCCAGTCGCGAATCATCGCCGGGAAGCGCCGGCGGTAGTCGGCGGCGTTGCTGGCGTTGCTCTCGCCCTGGTACCAGATGAAGCCGGCCAGAGCGTAGGGTACGAGCGGCAGCATCATGTTGTCCCAGAGCGCGTGCGGCGAGTTGCAGTTGGGCACGAGCCAAGGGGAGATCGACGCGTCATTGACCACGCCGAAGTCGTGCTCCACCTGGTAGCGCCAGTTGCCCACGAGCAGAAGCGGCTTGCCCGCGCCCGCGCCTGCGGCCGGAGCCACTTTCATGTCGGCCGACGGGCCGGTGATCCCTCCGCCGTTGCGGTAGGAGTAGACCCGCACAGCCAGCACGTTGCGGCCGGCGCGGACCAGTTTCCCGGGCACCCGGTACTTCCGGCTCGTAGTCCAGGCGTCGCGGGTCTCCCAGCCTGTGGCCCCCACCTGCTCGCCGTTCCAGTAGGTGATGTCGTGTTTGTCGCAGGCGCCAATGCCGAGCGCGAGATCGCGGCCGGCCCAGTCCGCCGGCACCTCCAGAGCCAGCCGGAACCAGACCACGCCGTTGCCGCGCACCCCGCGCGCCTGCCAGATGGCCGGCAGCTCCATCTCCGGCCAGGCGGAATCGTCGAACTCAGCCCGGGCCCAGCCGCGACCGGCGCCCTGGTTCCCCGGGTCGGCCGGCACGTGCTTCCGGAGCCAGCCGTCCGGATCGGCCTGCTGCTCGGCCATGGCCGCCAGCCGCTCTGCCCGCGGGATGGCCCGCAGCGCCTTCTCGTACTCGGCCAGTTCGGCACCGAAGGACTCGTCGGCCTCTAGGACTTCCCGGCGGGTCCAGGTCTCCACCCGGGTGCCGCCCCAGGAGCTGTTGATCAGCCCGATGGGCACTTTGAAATCCCGTTGCAGTTCGCGGCCAAAGAAGTAGGCCACCGCCGAGAACTCCGCGGCGCTCTCCGGCGAGCAGACTGCCCAGGCGGCCCTGACGTCCACCGGCGGCGGCTCGTTGACCAGGTTGGGCACACTGAATAGCCGGATGAGCGGATAGTTCGCCGCGGCCACTTCCGCGGCGCCGTCGACGCTGTCGCGCACCCGCCACTGCATGTTGGACTGCCCCGAGGCCAGCCATACCTCCCCGACCAGGACGTCGCCGACCGCGCACTCCCCTCCCCCGCCCTCCGCGCGAACCGCCAGCCGTCCCGGAGCCGACGAGGCCTTCAGCGGCTTGAGAGCCGCCTGCCAGCGACCGTCGGCGCCCGCCTTGGCGGAGATTGACTGCTTGGCGTCGCCCGAGCCCGCGCCGGGGGTGAAGGTCACGGTCACTTCCTCGCCGGGACTCGCCCAGCCCCATACCGGGACGGCGACGCCCTGCTGCAGGACCATGTGTTCCGAGAAGAGCGAGGCTAGTTTCAGCGCCACGTGGCGACTCCTTTCGAAGGTCGATGCTTCCGCTGGCCGATTCTAGACCGGCGCCAGACGCTGTCAAACATGGCCGCGGGCCGCGGCGGTTGATTTTCACCGGACGGGCCCTATAAATCCTCCAATCACCGGATCGGAAGGAGAACGACGTCATGCCCATGACCCCGCGCGAGCGCATCCTGGCGGCCCTCCGCCACCAGGTCCCGGACCGCACCCCGACTGACGGCTGGTTCCATGACGAGGTCGAGGCCCGTCTCAAGAAGCACTACCGCACGGAGAAGTGGTCGGACGTGCTCAACGAACTCGGCGTTGTCGGCTGGAAGGGCTGCGGCCTTCGGCTCTCGGTGCCGGAGTTCGAGGCCCGGGCCGAGGAGCGCAGCTACAAGGGGATGACCAGGCGCGGGATCTGGAGCGACGAACGCACCTACGCCGACGAGTGGGGCATGGTCACGCGCATTGGCGAGAGCGGCTGGTACGAGGAGTGGTGCGACGGGCCGCTGGTGGCGGCAGACGGCGAGGACGTCGCCGCGGTCGGCAAGTGCTTCATGCCGGGCGTCGAGCACATTGCCACGCCCCGGGATTGCGCCGGCGATTGGGGCCGGTACGCCGCCAAGGTCGCCGACCTCAAGCGGCAGGACGGCTTCGTGACCGGCGGCATCCCCAATCCCTACAAGGTCGCCTGGCAGCTGCGCGGCATGGACAACGTGCTCGCCGACTACCTGGTCAACCGCGAGTTCCTGGAGGCGCTCTACGACCGGCTCTACGCGCTCTACGGCGAGATGGCCAAGCGGATGACCAGGGCCGGCGCCGACATGATCACGGTCACCGGCGACGTCGCCATGCAGGACCGGATCATCATGGGGCCGGACACCTGGCGCGAGGTGGACAAGCCCCGAATGGCCAAGCTCATCGCCGACTGCCGGGCGATCAACCCGGACGTCTTCATGTTCATTCACTCCGACGGCAACGTCACCGACCTGATGGACGACCTCGTCGAGATCGGGTTCAACGTCATCAACCCCATCCAGCCGGAGTGCATGGACCCGGTCGAGGTCAAGAAGCGCTGGGGCGACCGGATCACCATCCACGGCGGGGTCAGCCTCCAGCAGACCCTGCCCCGCGGCACGGTCGCCGAGGTCCGCGCCGAGGTCGAGACCCTCATCCGCAAGTGCGGCTACAACG
>JAKLDR010000181.1 GCA_022703445.1 Planctomycetota bacterium
CCTCCGCCGCGGCGCGGACCAGCTCCTCCGGAGACAGGTCGCCGTCGGAGTGGCTGGTGTGGGCGTGGAGGTCGACCGGGGTCTCGCCCGAAGGCCGGCGCGCCAGGGCCGCGGCCACCTCGGGCAGCGCGGCGAACTGGCTCAGGACCGCGTTGACGAAGCCGGAGGAGGTCTCGTCCCCGTAACGGCGGGTCAGCTCGACGCAGTCGTCGATGACCGGGCCGGCGGGGGCGTCGCGCAGGACCACCATTTCGGCGGCGGCCGCGCGCATCACCGCGCGCTCGACGGCGCCCATGCGCTCCAGCCGCCAGTCGGTGGCCGCGGAGTCGAGCAGGGCGTCGACGCGGGCGCGCTCGGCCAGGGCCGACTCGGCGATGGCCGCGGCCCGGGCGCGCCGCGGCGGGTCGCGCGAGAGCCACTTGAGCAGTTCGCGGAGCTCCTGCCCCGGCCCGAAACGGTGGGCCTCCAGGCTGTAGAGGGCCAGCACGGCCAGGTGCCGGGCGCGGCTGCGCAGCGCCGGCCGGAGGGCTTCGATTCCCCCCGTGGCCTCGGCGTTGTCGACGAAGTGGCTCTCGGTCTCCTGACGGTCGGAGTCTGTCTGGCGCTTGGAGGGGTCAGGCAAGGGGAGGGGTCCTCATCCGGTGGTGGTGGTTGGACAGTTCTCAGTTCCCAGTTCTCAGTTCTCAGTTCCCAGTTCCCAGCCATCGGGAGCTGCCAACTGGGCACTGCGACCTGAGAACTGGGAACTCCGCTCACAGCTGCTTGAGCAGGTTGGCCATCTCGATGGCCGCACAGGCCGCGGCGAAGCCCTTGTTGCCGCTCTTGGTCCCGGCGCGCTCGACGGCCTGCTCGATGGTGTCGGAGGTGATCACGCCGAAGATCACCGGCCGGCCGGAGGACATCGCGGCCGAGGCGATGCCCTTGGCGGCCTCGGCGGCCACGTACTCGAAGTGCGGGGTGGATCCGCGGATCACCGCGCCCAGGCAGATGACCGCGTCGTACTTGCCGCACTCGGCCAGGCGCTTGGCCACCACCGGCATCTCGAAGGACCCCGGCACCCAGGCCAGGGTGATGTCGTCATCGGCGGCACCGTGGCGCAGGAGGGCGTCGCGGGCCCCCTCGACCAGCTTGGCGGTGATGAACTCGTTGAAGCGTCCGGCCACCAGGGCGAACCTGGTGCCCTTGGCCACGACCAGCTTGCCTTCCAGGACCTTGCTCATGTCCTTCCTCCCCTGCGCCTTCGCGCGGCGTCCGGCGCGGTGCCCCGTGCCGCAGAAGCCGGCATCCCGTCCGCGGACCTATGGTAGTCGAAGGGGCGGGGGCTGTCCAGTGCGGGCGGGGCATCCGGTCCAGGGGGCCTGAGCCTATTTCCCTTGAACTTTGCCCGGCGCACGCCTAGAATCCGTGCCGAAGGGGGAAGCGGCACTGGGCGTGCATGTCCGGCCGCGGGAAGGCAACCGCATGCTTCTGACCATATCCAAGCGGCCGGTCTTCGGGCCGAAGGGCGAGGTGGTCATCGGCCAGTGCGAGCCGTACACCTCGGACTGGCTGCTGCGGCTCATGGAGGACGGCCGGGAGTCCGTCCTCCTGGAGGGCAACTACTACGACCTCCGGCAGGTGCAGATGCGCTGCGGCGGGCTGTCCCCGGATGGCGTCCGCAAGCTCGTCGAGGAGATGAAGCCCCACCTGGCGGCCGGCGGGTCGGCCAGCCACGTGGTGACGCCGGCCGCGCCCAACGCCGGGCGGGTGGGCGAGAGCACCCAGATACTCGGCCGCAGCGAGATCTACCAGGCCATGGCCGAGATGGAGAGCAAGGCGGCCGCCAGCCCGGAGAACTCGGGGCTGCTCCTGGAGCGGCAGGAGCGCTGCCTGATCGTGCGCTTCGTGGACCCGATCGCCGCGGCCCAGGACGCCGACCGCCTGCAGGCCATCTTCTCGTCGCTGCTGACCCACGATGTGCGCGCCTATGTGATCGACCTTACCCTGCTGCAGCGCATTTCCAGCCGGGTGATACGCGAACTGGTCCACTTCCGTGAGAGCGCGGCCGGTGCCGGGCGCGGTTTCGCCATCGTCACCCGGCGGGCTGAGGTCGTCCGCACTCTCGAGTCCATGAACCTGCTCGGCTTCCTGCCGCACTACGAGGACACCGCCGCCGCGGTCAAGTCCCTCTCGGCATAGCAGGTCTGCGCCAGGCGGTTCCGCCGGACGGCCCGGAGGCTCTCTCGATTGGCTGAAAAAGTCGCGGTCAAGCCCGGGGCCGAGGAACTGGCCGCCAGCCTGCTGCTTTACGCCGTGGAGATGACCGGCGATCCGCTGGCCGCCGAGGACCTGCTGGCCGAGTCGACCTCGCGCGTCTTCCGCTGGTCCGAGCCGGACGACCTGCCCGCCAGCCGCGAGCCGCTCTTCCGGGCCGTTACGGCGCAGGCCCACGGGCCGCTCAACCGCCTCGGACGGCCGCCGCTGCCGGCCGTCCTGCGCTCCACACCGGACCGCTTTGACGAGGGCATCGAGGCGGCCCTGGCCGCGCTGGCCGGGCGGGAGCGGGCCGCGCTCTTCCTCGTCGTGGTCGAGCGCCTGAGCTACGAAAGGGCCGCGGCGGTGCTCGGCACCACCGTGGCCAACACCGCCAACCTGGTCTGGCGGGCCAGGCGGGCGCTGCGGGCCAGGCTGGTCGGCTCCCTGCCGGTCACCGACATCACCGACTCCCTCGATTCCCCGGTGCCCTCGACCGAGCAGCGCATCAGCAAGGTGCTGCGCGCCGGATGCGCCCGGGCCGGGCTCTTCATCTCCGGGCTGATCGACGGGGCGCTCAGCCCGCGCCAGCGCGAGGTGCTCGACCCGCACATGGCCGCCTGCGGGGTGTGCTCCGAGGAGCGCGCCCGATTCGAGCAGGTGACCGCGGCGGTCCGGACCCACTGGGTCGGGCTGGCCGCGCGGCTGACGGCGGCCGGGCTGACCCGCCGGGCCCTGGGCACCGTCTCGCTGGGTCGGAAGGCCAGGGCCCGCGGCCCGAGCGCCAGGAGGATGCAGCTCGGCGCGGTGGCCGCCAGCCTGGCGGGCATCGTCCTGCTGGCCGTGCTCTTCGCCCTGCTCGGGCGCGGCTCGCGGGACGCGGTGGCCACGGTGGAGGGGCCCGCCGAGCGCTCCTCCGGGGTGATCCGGGCCAAGGGGCCGGTCACCGTCGGGTTCCTGGACGGCACCCAGGCCCGGCTGGAGGCCGGCTCGTCGATCTCCGCCGTCCGCGGCTCCGGAACCAACCGGCCGAAGATCAGGCTGCTGGCCGGGTCGGCGGAGCTGGCGGTCAGCCACGGGCCCAGCGATCTGGTGGTCGAGTCGGCGGCCGGGAGCTGCCGCTCGGGGATGGGCAACCTCTCGGTGCGCCTGGCGGCCCGCAGCGCCCAGGGCCGGCCCCTGACCATCGAGCTGGGCCGGGCCCGGGCCCTGGCCCCCGGCGAGCGCCTGGCCCTGGTGGCCGAGGCCCACACTTCGCCGCTGACCCTCTCGGGACAGGTGGGCAAGGACCTGGAGGTTCCCCCGGGCGGCGCCGGGATCGTGCCGGTCTCGGATGCGCCGCGGCCGCTGGCCGTCCCCGGCAGATGGGTCGGCCTGCAGGCCTCCGGCTCCGGGGAGCCCTCCGAGCGGGCCGGCGCGGCCTTCGGCTGCGACCGCGGTTCCGGACAGATGGCCCTGTTCGGAGGCATGGCCTCCGAAGGCACGCCGGGCAACGGCGAGATGAACGACCTGTGGTCCTACGACCCGGCGCTGGGCGGCTGGCAGGAGATCGCCGTGTCCTCCGACGCCGCCAAGTGGCTGCAGGATCAGGCTCCCCGGCGGCAGGCGGAGCGGCCGGCGCCCCAGCTGCCCGGAGCGCTGGTCGGCGATCCCAAGGACCGGGGCGTGTGGCTGTACTCCGGCCGGCTGGGCGGGAACCCTCTCCCGGACCTGTGGTTCCTGGAGATCCCCGGCTCCTGGCAGAAGGCCGCTGACTACGTTCCGGCGCAGGAGCCCAGGCCGGCGGGCGGAGCCCGTGGCGGGCGGCCGCCGGCCGGCGCCGCGGCCGTTCCCCCTCGGCCCGCGCCGGTGGGGCGCAGCCGCGCCGCGCTGGCCGCGTCGGCGGCAGCCGGGGGCATCATCCTCTTCGGCGGAGACCTGGACGGGCGGATCCAGGGCGACACCTGGCTGTTCGACGTCACCGCCTCGGTCTGGAAGCCCTACCCGCTGGCCAGGGGCCCGGGCCCCGAGCCGAGGACCGCCGCGGCCATGGCCGCGGACGGCGGCGGCAAGCGCATCTGGCTGTTCGGAGGCCGGAGCCAGGCCGGGGCGCCGCTGGGCGACCTCTGGTGCCTGGACGTCTCCGGACCGCAGGGCGGTGTCTGGCAGGCCGTCACCCCCCGCGGGGTCGGCCCCGGTCCCCGGACCGGGGCGGTCATGGCCTGCGAAGAGGACTCGGGCTCCATGGTGCTGTTCGGCGGCCGGCCGCGCCTGGGCGGACCGCTGGCCGAGACCTGGGTGCTCCGCACGGAGGTCAGCGGCCCCGGCCGCTGGTCCAGCCTGACCGGGGCCGGAGGCCCGGCGCCGGACGACTTCGGCGCGCCGGCCATGGCCTGGCACCCGCAGTGCCGGATACTGGTCCTCTACGCCCGAGGGAGCCTCTGGAGCCTGCGCCTTGGGAAGTGAGCCGGCGGCGGATGCGGAGTCCTGAATGATGAAGGATGAATGGCCCGGCCGGGCGCCGCGTTCCATGGCATCGTTCGGCACTCCAATTTCACAATTCCTGTAAGTGGCCTCACCCGGCCGGCAATACGGATGGCGGACGGAGGGAGTCCGGTGACGGACCGCAAGGCGCTGGCGGACAGGACCGACGGCGAACTGCTCGCGCTTCACCTTCTCGGTGAGGATGCGGCGTTCGCCTCCCTGGTCGGCCGGCACAGCGCCATGGTGCTGGCGGCCTGTCGCCGCGCGCTCGGTCCGGCCGAGGCCGAGGACGCCGCCCAGGCGGTCTTCGTGATCCTGGCCCGCAAGGCCGCGGCTCTGCGGCCGGAGAAGAGTCTGGCCGGCTGGCTGCATCGCACCGCCCGGATGGTCTCGGGCACGGCCCTGCGCGAGCGCTCCCGCCGCCGGCTCCACGAGGAGGAGGCCGCCGCCATGCGCCAGGCCGGAGTCGCGCAAGACGCATCGATCGGCGCCGCCGTCCGGGCCGAACTGCTGGCCCGGCTCGACGGGGCCATCGGGGAACTCCAGCCGCGATATCGCGAGGTGGTGACGCTCTGCCACCTGGAGGGGCTGTCGCAGAGCGAGGCCGCCGTCAGGCTGGGCATGCCCCTCGGCACCGTGGCGGTCTACTCCCAGCGGGGGCTTGAAGCCCTGCGGCGGATGCTCGGCGGGGCGCGCGGCGCCCTGCCCGGCAGCGCTCCGGAGCTCACGGCCGCCCGACTGGGAGAGCTGCTGGCCGAATCCTCCGCCCAGGCCGCGGCCTCCGTTCCTTCGGGCTTCATGGATTCGGCCCTGTCCGCCGCGAAGAACGCGGCGGCCGCGGCCCCGCCGGTTGCGCTCCTGGCTCAGGCCGTCCTGAAGGCCCTGTTCTGGCACAAGGTGCAGGTGCTGGCGGTCGCGGCTGCGGCGGTGCTGGCGGTCGGGGCGGCCGCACCTCTGGCCATCCGGGCCATCTCGAGGGCCGGATCCGGTGAGAGCTCGGCCCGCGACGGGCGGCAGGCGGACAGGCCGCAGCCTCCGCCCGACCGGCCGCCTCCGCCGCCCGGGGCTCCCGAGCGCGGCGAGGACGTGTGGGAGGTCGACTGCATCGACTCGCACATGGAGGCCACCTGGGCCGGCGGGACCGACATGCTGCTGCGCCTGACCGAGCAGCTGGTCAGGCATCCCGACACCGACATCCCGGTGGCCTGCACCGGCAGTTGGGATTCGTCCGTGGATGTCGGGCGGGTGCCCGGTTCCGTTCGCGCGGTCGCCGCCGTGGACATCGGCGGCCGGGGTCAGCCGGCCCTCTTCGCGGCCTCCGACGCCGGGGACCGGGTCTTCGCCCGCGACGTCAGGACCGGCAAGTTCGCCGACCAGACAGCCACGCTCAAACTCGGGTCCAGGTCCGCGGCCTTTGCCTGGGGGGACTTCACGGGCTCGGGCCGTCTGGATCTGGCTTCCTCCGACGGCAAGGGTCTCGTCATCTGGGCGCAGGCCGCGGACGGGACGTTCGCGTCGACGGCGGTGGCGGATGTGCCGAAGGTGGCCTGCACGGGGCTGGCGGCGGTGGACGTCGGGCAGAAGGGCCGGGCGGGACTGGCCTGGGGCTCGGCGGCCGGTGTGGTGCTGCTGGTGCCCGAGGCCGGGAAGCCCGGTGTCTTCGCCTTGAAGCCGCTCCCGGTCCCCGCCGGCGCGCTCAAGGATGCAGCCGGGGCCGGCGCACCGCTGGCCGCCGACTTCGACGGCGATGGCCTGGCTGACATCATTCAGCCCTTCGCCGGGGGCAGCGTCTTCTACAAGGGCCTGGGCGCCGGCGCCTTCGCCGGGGGCGCGGTCTGCGACGTGCGGCTCGGCGAGGGGCGGACCGGGGCCTTCCTGGGCGACTTCGACATGGACGGGCGGCTGGACATCATGACCGTGGCCGAGGACACCCCGCGGCTCTGGCAGAACGCCGGTGGCGGGCGGTTCAAGAACGAGTTCCACCTGAGCGGCGAGCTCACCTACATATCCAAGCCCGGCGCCATCGGCGGCAACGTTTGCGACATCAACGGCGACGGCCGGCAGGACATCTTCCTGGCATACCCGGAGGAGGCTGCGCAGGTGTTCTTCAACCGAGGCTATCGCAGCTTCGGCCATGCCCACAAGCCCATCGACCTGGCGGAGACCGGCAACCTGCCCGGGGCGCTGAAGGGTGCGCAGGCCGGGGTGCTGGCCGACCTCAACGGGGACGGCGCCCAGGACATGGCCCTGGCGCTGGCCGACGGCTCGGTGGTGGTGCTCCCGCAGACCCTGACGGGCGATGCACCGCTGGCGGTGCGGGTGGCCCTGGCGCCGGGGGCCGCCGCGGCCGGCCCTGTAACCGTATCGGCGGTCAGCGACCGGCGGCCACTGGGCGCCTGGGCGGTCTCGCCGGGGACGGGCGAGGCGCTCTTCTGCCGGGCCGACGCCGGCGAGGTCACGGTGACCTGGCAGCTGCCCGGCTCCGAGCCCCGGAAGAAGACCCTCACCCTGGAGAAGCGGCCCATCCGCTTCGTGATCGGCACAACAGGGGAGGATCGCCGGTGACCGCCCATACGCCCATTGACGAGCCTCTGTCGACCATCGTCGGACCGCGATCGGAGCGCGCCGGCGGCGGCCGGATTGTCGTCCCCCGCGGCATGGAGCGGCTGCTGACTCTCGCCGGGAGCAGCCCCGAGTGGCGCGAGAAAGTCCTGGCCGGGCCGCTGAACGCGGCGGACGAGGCCGGGATCGGGCTCTCCGCCAGCGAGCGCGCGATCCTGGGGGCGGTCCCGCGCGGGGCGCTCGAGCAGGTGGCCGCGTCCTTCGCCCGCCGAACGGTCCGGACGCCGCTGGGCAGGACCGCCGCCGGCGTGGCCGCCGCGGCGCTGCTGGCCACCGGGTTCGGCGGCCAGGCCGAGGCCGGGCTGCCGGACGACAGCGTTCTCCGTAGCGGGGCCCGCTCGGAGGTCACGATGCTGGTGGGCATCCGCCCGGACGGGCCCAACGAGATGTCCGCGAAGGCCGAGCTCATTGTCCTGCTCAAGGCCGCGCCGTTCGATGCGCAGGGGCGCAGCTCCGCGGAGGTGGTCCGGGTGCTCAAAGGCAAGCGCCCTGCCAAGAACCTGGTCATCGACCTCAACCACGCGGGCAGTCCCGAACACGCCAAGGCTGTCAAGGAAATGGTCGCCGCCAATGGCGACGGGCCGGTCCTGCTCATCGTCGGCAGGGGAGAGAAGGGCGAGGAGGTCGGCAGGCTGCACCTCGGCGGCAAGTGGATCGGCCTCGACCGGGGCGGGGAGGACGGTGTTTGGGAGGTGGACACCATCTACTCCCACATGGAGGAAGTCTGGGCCGGCGGCACGGACATGCTCCTGCGCTTCCTCGACGTGCTGACGCAGTTCCCGGACACCCACGTGCCCATCGCCTGCACCTGCAGCTGGGAGGACCCGGTCGAGGCCGGCCGGGTCGAGGGCCGGGTGCGCGCAGCGATGGCCGTGGACCTTGCCGGCCGCGGGGGGCTTGCGCTCTTCGTGGCCTCCGAGGGCGGCGACCGGGTCTTCGCTTTCGACCCGAAGGCCGGGAAGTACGGGGACATCACCGCGCGGCTCAAGCTGGCCTCCAGGTCGAGCTTCGCGGCGTGGGGCGACTTCGGCGGTTCCGGCCGTCTGGACCTGGCCTCGTCCGACGGGAAGGGGCTGGTGATCTGGGCGCAGGCCGCGGACGGGACTTTCGCGTCGACGGCGGTGGCGGATGTGCCGAAGGCGGCCTGCACGGGGCTGGCGGCGGTGGACGTCGGTCAGAAGGGCCGGGCGGGGCTGGTGTGGGGTTCGGCGGGCGGGGCGGTACTGCTCGTTCCT
>JAKLDR010000182.1 GCA_022703445.1 Planctomycetota bacterium
CGGGTACAAGGTCATCGATGGCATCGGCTCCGTGGTCGAGATCGAGGTCAACGGTACACGGTACTACCTGCACCAAGACCACCGTGGGACGACCTACAAGATCACCAACTCCGCAGGCGACACCATCTGGACCGGGCTCTGCAACGCCTGGGGCGACATCATCTCCGAGACGGGCACCAACCCCTCCATCTTCTGGTACCAGGGACAGGCATGGTGGAAACTCACCGTCAACGGCAGACTCTACTACGTCAGCCCGACGAGAATATACGACGTGCAGGATGGAAGATTCGTGAAGCGGGACATGAGTGGAAGATTCAAAGGTGCCCAACTCTATTACTCTCCTGAAGCTCCGCTGATTCCCGGCGTCATCGATAGGGCCGAAACTAATCTATACCTGTATGCCCTTGGCTCTCCTACAGCAGGATGGGCTGTAGATCCACAAGGACTATTTACGCCAGTATATGTTCCGACCGTCAGAAGTGTTGAATCAATACAGGCTATTGTGGGGGTCAAGGCTGACGGCAAGTACGGTCCGACAACGGCTCAACGAGTACAGGAATTTCAGATGATGCTAAGTAACGCTGGCTATGATGTTGGTGGTGCAGCAGACGGCAAATGGGGTGCGAAGACAGAGAAGGCATATTTGTCTGCAATGCGGGAACTCCAGCACAAAGGTCCAGGTAACTTAAGAACGTTCCTACCGGCGAAATCAAATGATAGGAAGTGCAATGCGACAGCTAATCGGACATGCATAGGCGTTCCGTTCAAAGATGAGTGGGAACCCCGCTTGGACAATGCAGGGAACCCTGTCAATACTGGGGGTTCTCGATTCTCCGATGAGGCCTTAGCCAAGTTTGGAGGTGACCGAATATCCGACAATGCTCAACTAGGTAACTGCACGAAAGCCCAGGGAAAGGAAGATGGCGTTCTGCGGCTCATCGTTGCAGGTCACGCGAATGCGACAATACTATCAATAGGCGGGGGGAGTGTCGTTCCTGCAGCAGAGAGAGCAAAGAGATCCTTGAATGCAGACAATATCGGAACGTGGCTGCCTTACTTTGACAAGCAAAGGTTCTGTTGTGGATGTCAAATATGGTTCATTGCGTGCAATTTTGGCAATGGGGCTTTCCCACAACAGGTTGCTGATAAGTCTGGCTGTAAGGTATACGCATATACCGATAGCCCTCATAACTGGTCTAGTGGAGGGGCTCCGTGGTGAGCAACCAGCTGAAGAGCACTGCTGGAGCTGAAGATACAAAGGTGCTCGCTGGTGTAATCCTGCAAGGGCGCCTTTGCCTTACACTCCAACTGTGTATTGTGGGCGCGACATGGGTTGCTTTGGGAGGATGTGGCGTGGAAGAAGATTCGAAGAAGAAAGGCACTGACTTTCAGCCTAATTCGAGAGCGGACGGCAAAGGTGTTGATGAGCAGGCTATGACCTGGGTTGTAGGCTCAGACCACTATGTCATGATCCCGCCCGGCAAGAGTGCAAAGGAAATGGCAACTTGGCTGAATGAGGTTATGAGCAAACCCCCAAGTCCCAATGCCCCTGCTCCATCATCTCCTTGGGTTCCAGAATTCAAGATATGGGGACACTTCAGCGGGCTTGGGATGCCGCCGTCGAGCTTGTACATGATTGTAGCAAACGGACAAGACCTATACCTAGGCAAGGGCCATACGCCATCAAGGCTCATAACGCATACGGAGATTCTCGTCTTCAGGCGCATTATGAGAGAGTCTGGGAGTGTTCTAAGCAAGTACGAGGAGTGTACAGCGGTCAAGGAACCAGTGGAAGGTTCGGAGACCAAGAAGAAGGCGAAGGACGGCGATGCCAAGCCGAAGCCTTGACGGTCGCGCCGCTACGCGGCTCCGGCTCTCCCACCCCCTGGCGCGGCTGCGCGGTGGCCCTGGCCGGCTCCAGGTGCCCCAGACTTTCGTCCCCTGGTGGTCTGGTAGCTCCCCGAGGGGGCTCGGGGCTCCCGGACGATCCCTGGAGTTTCGTGGCAACCGTAGCACCTGAAGGAGAAGATCATGTCCAAGTCAACGCGTAACACTGGCAAGAACTGGACGAGTTCCGACGTAAAGCAGTTGCGTCAACTGGCCAACCAGAACACCCCTACCCGCGTCATCGGGCTCAAACTGGGACGAACGCCGGGCGCAGTCCAGAACAAGGCCAGTGACGAAGGCGTCTCTTTGAAGCCGACGAATCAGTCACCGTACGGCCGGAAGAAGTAGCTACGGGCGGGCCGGTCGGTGACCACCGTTCCCATTGCGTAGGCCAGCCGGCTTGAGCTCGGGCGCCCTCCTTGGGGTGGCGACGGCACCAGAACCTCCCCAACCCCTGAGTGAAGGCCGACAGGGTTCCGTCGCCGGTAGCGGGATGGCCTGGTCGTGGCGGGCCGGACCCGGTCGAGCGTCCAGCCGCCGAGGGCCTGATGCTGATGGACGGCTCGAAAAGGGGTAACCTGTTCACCACCTTTTCAGCACCTATTCACGACCTATTCAGCACCTGTTCTTGGAGGCAACGCCGTGTCGGGCAAATAAAGACAGATCGGCACACTCCGCACGGAAGGTTCGCTTCTTCTGCCCGAAGGGAGCCCTTACCAGCTCATCCTTTGGCGCGAACCGACGGATAGTGGGGGCGCGGCTCCTCCGGCACACCGCTGGCGGCCAGCTTCCAGACTAGGAGAGCAGCCGCCCCCAGAGCCAGCGCCGCGATCACCAGGCCAGCCGCCAGCTTCAACTTTTGCCAGAAGATGATCTTCATGGCCGCTTCCACGACATCCATTACCGGCGCGCCGGCCGCCGCACCCGCAGCGGGGCCTTTCGACGCGGCCAACGCGGAAGAAAGGACCGGTTTCAAGGAAAAGGCATGCGCTGCCCTGGCAGCCTCATCCAAAAGCAGCACCCCCAGTGCTGACGCCTCCAGCCGCCGGTCTTCGGCGATGCCCAGACGCGCGCTCAACCGCTCCAGGCCACGGGAGCAGCGGGCTGCCACCGTGTCCGGCGGCAGCCGGAGCCGCTCGGCCGCCTCGGACTGGCTGGCACCCTCCAGGTAGCAAAGGACCAAGACCCGGCGGTAGCGCTCGGGGAGCGCCGCGACCGCCGCGTCCACGCGGGCAAGGATTTCCGCGCGCTGAGCCGCCGAGACTTCGCTTGCATCGTTAAGGGCTGGCTGACGCATGGCTGCGGCCTCCCTCTACCGGACCCTCTGGCGCCGGCGACGCTCATCTCCGTCTGGGACTATATTCGAGCCGAAATGGGTGCTCTTGCAGGAAAACCGGGGGAAACGCAGTCCTAAAGAATCGTTCGACCTACCGTTGAATGTCCACAGGAGCGAACCTTGTCTTGAGCGTCCCAAAGAAACATCCAAAGAAGGGGTGTAACGGCCCGCGTAAATTGAAGAGTTAGGGGACGGGAACCTTTACGAGTTTGGGAGTGGGGTCCGCCGTTGTTGTTGGCGGCGGCCGGACGCTTCGACGATGGCCATAAGGGCATCGGCGGAGGTTCGTGAATGGGCAGGCTTACGAGGGAGGAGATCGTGCCGATGGTGGTCATGGACGGGCACGGGCAGAGTCACAGCGAGACCGCCCGACTGATGAAGGTGACGGAGGGCGCGGTGCGGTATCACCTGGCCCGACAGGCGGCGGGTGCGGTCGATGGGCGCCGGAAGGCCTCGCGGATCGAGAAACTGGGTCTGGGGGAAGCGGTCAGTCAGTGGTGGGCGGCCGAGGAGGCCATGCTGGGCTCAGGCCGGCCGCCGAGCATCCGTGGGCTGTTGGCGTACCTGCAGGAGGAGCACGATTACGCGGACTCGTACAAGTCGGTGCTGAGGCACGTGCGTTCGCGGTTTCCGGCGCCGAAGATCCGGCCGTTCCGGCGGGTGGAGACGCCTGCCGGGGCACAGAGTCAGACGGACTGGATGGAGATGGACGCGGACATCGGCGATCTCGAGGGGCCTGCGCACCTCTACGGGCTGCTGATGAAGCTCAGCCACAGCCGGAGGAAGGCGCTGGTCTGGAGCCGGTCGAAGGACCAGCTGGCGTGGCTGCACTGCCACAGCCAGTGTTTTCTGCGCCTGGGCGGGGTGGCGGCGGTGAACCGGGTGGATAACGAGAAGACGGCCATCGCCCGCGGCGCCGGGCCGTGGGGCGAGATCAATGACGTCTACCGGGCCTACTCGCGGAGCCTGGGTTTCCACGTGGACGCCTGCGAGCCGAGGAGCCCGGAGCAGAAGGGCAAGGTCGAGCGGGACGTGAGGACCGTCCGGGGCTGGCTCTCGGGCAAACGGTTCGGCTCGCTGGCCGAGCTGCAGGCCTATACCGACAAGCGGCTGGAGACCGAGGGCAAGAGGGCGATCTGCCCGGCGACCGGCAAGACGGTCGAGGCCAGCTGGCAGGCGGAGAAGGCGCTGCTTCGGCCGTTGCCGGCGGTGCTGCCCGAGCCGTTCGATCTGGTCCGGGACTGCCCGGTGCACGACGACTGCACGGTCCGGTTCGAGGGGCGGGCCTACACCGTGCCCTTCGCCTACGTGCGGCTCCAGGTGGAGGTTCGCGGCTGCTCGGGCTTCGTCCAGGTGGTGGACCCGAAGGCCGGCGCGATCCTGGCGACCTACCCGCGGGGCACAGACAAGCTCATCCTGACAAACCAGAGCTGTTACGAGGGCGAGAGCACCGACCGGGTGGCTGCGCCGAAGCGGCTGGGGCAGATGGCCCGGAAGCTCATGGAGCTGTCCGAGTCGCACGTCCAGCTGCGCTCGGTGGACTATTACGCGGAGCTCGCGGAGGTGGCCCGATGAAGATCTACGATACCCGGAAGCTCTTCGAGGCGGGGGTGCTGCCGGCGCCGCCGCCCATCCAGGACGTGGAGGGTCTCGCGATGCGCCTGGCGACGCTGGACTTCGAGTTCGCGGCCGGAGCTTTGCCCGAGCTCCTGACCCAGGCGGCCAAGGAGGCCTGGGGGCCGATTGCCTTCCTGGACGCCCTGATCCGCCTGGAGCTCGAGCGCCGGGAGGAGCGCCGGATACGGCACGCCCTGAAGATCGCGGGATTGCCACCGGGACAGACCCTGGCCAGCTTCGACTTCGCCTTCCAGCCAGCGGTGGAGCGCTCCCGGATCGAGACCCTGGCCACCTGCGGGTGGCTCCGGGAGAAGAGCACGCTCCTGATCCAGGGGCCATCGGGCGTCGGCAAGACCCACTTGGCGGTCGGCCTGGGAGTCAAGGCCATCGAGTGCGGTTTCTCGGTGTGCTTCTACCGGCTGGAGGACCTGCTGGCGGAGCTCCGGAAGCACGCCGAGCACCCCACCGAGCGGCTCAAGCACAAGAAGTACATGGCCTCGAACCTGCTCATCATCGACGAGGTCGGCTTCCAGGCCATGAGCCGGGAGGAAGCCAACCTCTTCTTCCGGGTGGTCAGCTACCGCTACGGTCGCGGCTCGATCTGCATCACCACCAACAAGAGCATCAAGGACTGGCCGGAGATGCTCGCCGGCGACGAGGCCCTGGCCATGGCCACCCTCGACCGGCTGCTGCACTCCAGCCACGTGCTCAACATCCGTGGCCGCAGCTACCGCCTGCGCGATCTGGAGGAGAGCCTCAGGCTCCAGAAGAAACCGCCGGACCAGCCGGATTCCCGTCCCGTAACCGAGCCGGTGGTCACCACAAGTTAGGGGACGCGAACTTCTCTATGATCGACATAGGTAGGCCCTCACGGGCTTTCCCTGTCACACCACCGTGCGTACGGGTCCGTACACGGCGGTTCGGTCGGGCTGGGCAAACTACCGGGCGGCCAGGTGCGGAAGGCCGAGCGAGTCGAAGTAGGCAGTCGGGAAAGCAGCTCGCACCGCTGGGCTCCGGCTGAGATGCCAGGGACCACGGGAACTTCCCGCGACCAAGGCAGCCCACTGGATGGATACCCCGCGCTTGCGCAGCTCGGCAAACCGGGTGTGTCCCGGCGGCCATTGCTTCCAGATGGCGGCTCGAAGCCGCCGTCGTATCCACATGTCCAGGTTGTAGAGCACCCTGGGTGTCTGGCAAAAGCCGAAGTAGCCGCGCCATCCGAGCAGGTAGCTGCTCAGTTCTTCGACCACCTGTGCCAGGCCATCTCCCCGCGTCCGACGGGTTAGTTCCCGAACCCGCTCTTTGAATCTGCCGAGAGCTTGCGGCGCAATGCGGCGCTTGGGCTCCGAATGCAGATAGAAGCTGAATCCCAGGAACTTGCGGTCCCACGGCCGTGCAACCGCGCTCTTCTCCTGGTTGACCCGGAGTCTAAGACGGGAGTCCAGAAAGCGCGTGATGCTTTCCATCACCCGGTGTCCGGCCCGCTCGCTGCGGACGTAAATGTTGCAGTCGTCCGCGTAGCGCACGAACCGAAGCCCGCGCCGCTGAAGTTCCCGGTCCAGATCGTCCAGTAGCAGGTTGCTTAGCAATGGGGAGAGAGGCCCACCTTGGGGCGTGCCCTCATCCGTCGGGCTGACCAGCCCATTCTCCATCACTCCGGCGTTCAGAAACGCGCGGAGCAGTCGCAGCATACGCTTGTCGCTAACGCGACGCGCGACCCGCGACATCAGCACGTCGTGGTTGACCCGGTCAAAGAACTTCTCTAGGTCGATGTCCACGACCCAGCGATGGCCCTGCCGCAGATACTCCTGCGCGGTCGCAACTGCCCCGTGCGCGGAGCGCCCCGGACGGAAGCCGTGGCTGTGCTCAGAGAACGTCGGATCCCATCGCCGCTGCAGAGTCTGCATCACCGCCTGCTGGATGAAGCGGTCCAGTACGGTCGGGATGCCCAACTTCCGCATCCCCCCGCCCGGCTTGGGAATCTCCACCCGCTTCACCGGCTGCGGCTTGTAGGCCCCCGTCAGCAGCTTGGCCCTAATCGCCGGCCAGTGCTCTTTCAGGTAGCCCCCTATCTCCTCGACGGTCATCCCGTCGACGCCGGGGCTGCCCTGGTTCCTACGGACCCGCTTCAACGCCTGCCAGAGATTCTCACGCTCGCATACCTCCTCCATCAGCCGTTCCGTGTTCGCTGGGCTTTCGGTGTCCGGCTTCGTCATCGGCCGTTCGGTCCCTTCGCCGCCGGTCCCCGGGGCTTCACCCCGTTCGCCTGCCGCGAAGGCCAGAAGCATCTGGTTATTCTGCCGCGCTCGGCCCATGAGAGTCCTATCCTACTCGCCGCTCCCGACCGTTCGGGCCTTCCCCGCATCCGCGCGAGTACTACGCCCTCTGCTGACCCCTGCGCCACGGTCAGGGCGCCTCGCGACGCCCTCAGTCCCGGTGTCCGGGACACAGCGCAGGTCTCCCGGGGTAAGCCTGACCGCCCTCGCCGCACACCTGTCGGATCTACGCCCCAGCGCTTTGATGGACCTGGACTTCACGGTCTGTGGGCCGCTCGTCCGCGCTGTCTCGCCTCGCATCCGGTTCCTGTTCGTCAGGTCGCGGCTTTGCTACGCGCTTCCTTCAGACCCCGCCTCACGGCGACGCCCTTGCGCTTCGCTAACCCTTCACCTCCATCAGGTTGGGTAGAGGACTTTCACCTCCAAGCTGTCAGACATGCCCGGCACACCACAACGTGCAATCCTCCCCCTCGGGGGAGGATTCAGGGGCAACGACAACAACAACGGAAGGAGAAGAACATCAACCAACCCAGGGGGCCACCTCGTAAGAGTTCCCGTCCCCTAACTTCGTAAAGGTTCCCGTCCCTTGACAAGGGGGCATGCCGCACCTCCCGATAGCCATAATTGCAGAATCCAGGGTTTTGACCGAAATCTGATCTGTGTTATGCATCTCCTCTAGTGGCAAGTGACAGGGTTGGTCGCGATAGCGTCGGGAGGCTGACAGCTACACGTGATGGCTGGAAGGATAGGGGCGATCAGCGGAGGAAGCAACGGTTCCGCAGAGGAACGAGGAAGTCAGAAACGGAGGTGTCCAGTGAGCATTGCCATCGGCCAATACACGTTTGAAGGGCCTTATGACAAAACGGCTTCTCTTCAGGATCACTCTGGCATCTACGCCATCCTCTGCTATCGCGACAGCAAGTACGTTGTCATAGACCTGGGGGAGTCTGCCAAGGTGAAGGAGCGGGTGGAGAACCACGACCGAAAAGATTGCTGGAAGAAGAACTGTACCGGCACGCTGATGGTCGCTGCATACTACACGCCCAACTTGCAGTCATCCGGGCGCGTCCTAATTGAGCAGGAACTCCGGGCGCAGTACAACCCGGCGTGCGGGGAAAGGTAAAGGTGCAACAGACCAGTCGAATGCCACGAGATTGGAGGCTCCGAAAGACGTAAGCGAACTTGGCGGCCGACGGACCTCGATAGCGGGCAGTGCA
>JAKLDR010000183.1 GCA_022703445.1 Planctomycetota bacterium
GTCAGGCGGTGACGGCCGCATGCTGATACTTTTCGACGGCCAGCAGTTGAGCCGGCAGATGACCGGCGTGGGCTATTACACGGACCGCGTCCTGCGAGGGATGCTTGCCCGGGACCGGTCCCACGAATGGCTGATACTCGCGGTGCCCCAGAACTCCGAGTACGTGAGCGAGATCGCCGCGCTGCATCCCAAGGCGAAGGTCGCGCGTCTGGACAGGCCCGTGCCCCTGGATTACCGGGCACAACAGGAGATGTTGGCCCGGCTGATCGCCCAGTGCAAGGTGAACCTGTACTTCTCGCCTTCCTTCCTGTCGGTTCCCAGGAGCTGCTGCCCGTGCATATCGGCGGTGCATGACGCCACCTACGTGCTGTATCCGGAGTTCCACGGACCGGGTGTCGCCGAGTATCTGCACAGCTGTGTGGCCAACACGTGTTCCAATGCCTCGCGGATCATAACCATGTCCGGCAACTCGAAGCGGGACATATGCAGGTTCTACCACTGCCCGGCGGATCGGGTGCGTACGATCCCGTTGGCCGCAGATGGCGAATTCGCCGGGGAGAAACCGGCCGAGGCGGTGTCCGCGGTGCGCGGCAGATACGGGCTGCCTGAGCGCTACGTGCTCGCTGTTAACATGGGCAACCGCAAGAAGAACGCGCCTTCGCTTCTGAGGGCTTACGCCCGGGTGAGCGAGGATCTGCGGCGCGGGATGAAGCTGGCCATAGTCGGGGAATGGAGCCCTGACGCGCTCGACCTGCCGAAGCTTGCGCACGAGGCGGGAATAGCCGGCGAGACCGTCATCACCGGACACGTTTCCCGGGAAGACCTCCACCTGCTGTATGCCGGGGCGCTGGTCTTCTGCTTCCCCTCGCTCCACGAAGGGTTCGGCCTGCCGGTGCTGGAGGCCATGGCCTCCGGCGTTCCGGTGATCTCCTCCAATGCCGCCAGCCTTCCCGAAGTGGCGGGAGACGCCGCGGTTCTCCTCGATCCTCAGGATGAAGCCGGCTGGGCGGAGGCCATCGAGCGGATGGCCACGGACGAGGGGCTGCGCCAGAGTTACTCGCGACGGGGCAGAGAACGGGCCTCCGGGTTCAGCTGGGACAAGACAGCCCAGGCCACGCTTGAAGTCATCGGCGAGGTGCTTCACCCTGTCCTGAAAGCGGCCCCGGCTGCGGCGGCGGACGTAAAGCCGGAGTTCGTACCGGTTGACCTGGGTGGCTTCTGCTGTGCAGTGACCGTGGACGATGTCAGGCCGGCACCGGGCTTCGGCGGCAGGCGAGAGGCCGACACCCTGGGGATGTTCCTGGAACTCCACAAGGAATTCGGGGCCAAGTTCACCCTCTTCACACCGACCGACTGGCAGGGCCGCTGGCCCCTGTCCGCGCATCTCGATTGGCTGGGATGGCTGCTTGAACAGCCTTGTTTCGAGATCGCCTGCCACGGGCACCTGCACGCTACGGAAACCGATAGCCCTGACCCGGGGGAGTTCCGGGGAGCCTCCCCGGAGGGGTTGGAAGAGACCATCCGGGCCAGCGTGGAGACCTTTGCGCTCGCTGGCCACAAGCCCGCAGGCGTACGGCCGCCGGGATGGTTCCTGGAGCCGTCGGCCTACCGCGTCTTCGACCGGCATTTCCAATATGTCGCCGACCACGTCATCGGCCAGAACGTGTCGAGATTGGCCGGAGGCAAGCTGTTGCGCTTCCCGTACCTCTACTCCATCGATGAACTCGGCGCATGGCCGCGGGAAGGGCTGGTGGTCCTTCATTCGCATGTGGCGCCGGAGGGGCGGACGACGAACGGGTGGGACCGGGCGCTTTTCGAGCGCGTCAGGGCCTTCCTCAAGACAGGTGCGCGGCGTGGCGTGAAGTTCGCCACCCTGGGCGAGATTGCGAATGGGGCTCACGAGGATCCGGCATCGGGCAACACGGAACGACCTTCATTGGGGACGGTGGTTTCGGCCGATCCGAGGCTTCGAGGCGGAGAGGTGAAGACCCTCGGCGCCGAGGCCGGCGTGCTCTACCACGGCGATTCGGCTCCATGCAACCTGGAGCTCGATCCGCAGAATGCGGGCATAGTCATCCTGTCCCGGAACCGCAAGGGATACCTTGCGGACCTTCTCGCGAGCATCGATGAAACCGGGCCGAAGGACCTCGGCCGAGTTGTGATCCTCAACAACTCCGACGACGATTCCGCCGGCCACGTAAGAAGCCATTTCCCCAATTGGCGGGTGGTCGAGGTCAACGACGCCGATCATCCGGAGGAACCTGCCGGGCTGGCTTGGCTGAAAGCCAACATGCCGGGACTGCTGCCCGTCCCGACGGAAAGGCTGGGGCCGAAGTCCGGCTGGACGAATCCCCGGAGCATAGGCTGGCTGAGGAACCGGCAGTTCGCGGAGTGCGGACGGGACTTTCTGGTGAACTTCGACGACGATTTCGTGGTGAAGCCCGGCTGGTGGGAGTATTACGTTCGTTTCCAGCGGGAATTCGCTGCGCATGCGGTCATGAACAACTTCGGTGCCTTCGTGATGTGCCGGACGGTGCCGGAGAAGATCGGGCTTCTGGACGAACGTTTCCTGGGCAGCCATGGTTACGAGGATAACGACTACGTGGCACGCATGGCCGAGGCCCGGCTGCGATGGGTCCTGGGGTTCAACAAAGATCACGATTGGCGCAGTGCGGAGGAGGGCAACCCCCGCGGGAGCATGACTGGCGCGGACTACTTCATTCACAGGTACGCGCTGCGTTCCGGCGGATACTCCGCCAGACGCGACGAGGGCGCCGCCAATCCGGTGCGTGCAGCCTGGAACGCGCGCTGGTTCGGAGCGAAGTGGGCACAGACGCATGAAGACACGGGGGTCTTCCCGCGGCCGCCGTTCATGGGGACTTTCCTGCGCAGGAAGATCGGCGTGGAGCCCGATTGGGGGCGGCCCAAGGCAGGCCCGGCGGTCCCGCGGGGCCGCAAGCGCTACTTCATAGACTGCGGCGCGCACATCGGCGAGTCGATCGTCAGGGCCAAGGAACTGTACGGACAGGACACCTGCGTGGTGGCCTTCGAAGCAGTGCCCTACCTGGCCCACCAGTTGGCCCGGCTCTGGAAGGACGACGACTCGGTAATCGTCCACAACGCCCTGGTCTGGACCGACGATGGCATCAAGGACCTGCACATCTCCACGGAATGGTCCGACGGCTCGTCGGCCTACGCCTCGAAGACCTGCGGCGGGGTGGGCAAAGGCCCGAGCATAGGAGTGCCCAGCATCGACTTGTCGAGATGGTTGCGCGAGAGCTTCGATTCCCATGACGAGGTCATCCTGAAGCTCGACATCGAAGGGGCCGAGTACGAGGTGCTGGCCAAGATGATCCGGGAAGGCAGCATCGGCATCGTGAAGAAGCTGTGCGGGGAACTGCACGACGGCAAGATCGATGATGAGGGGTTCCGGTCCCTTTCTGCGCTGGTTCGGTTCTGGCTGGATCGGAACGGCGTCGCCTTCCATGTCTGGGAGGCCCATGGAGTGACCGGAAAGCTGGCCGAGCGCCCCAAAGACATGGGGGCGGTGGCGGCCTGGAGGCCGCCGAGCGCGGCTGGCAGCCAGGACCACAGTGGGAAAGGCCGCGGATGAAATTGACCGACACCCCGACTGCGAGCCATTTCGTGAACGCCGGACTGCTCGATGCCCGACAATTGGCGCTCATCGAGCAGGAGCTGTCTCAGGCGGAAACCGCTCTCGATGGCAAATGCCCTTGGGAGTCGGCACGACTCAGATCCGCCGAGGCGGTTGAAGCATACGGCGCATGGCTCTACGTCCTGGCCAGAGCCCTGCGGCCGGCAGTGGTGGTCGAGACAGGGGTCCAGAACGGCTGCTCCACCGAGCTCATTCTTTGGGCGCTTCATCGAAACCGGCACGGGCAACTCTACTCCGTGGACTCTGGCCCCACGAGTTCCGACGGTTCGCACAAGACCGCCTGGAATGCCACGCAGGACGGCATCCCAGGCAAGAACATCATTGCCGGCCTGAAGGAACGCTGGAATCTCACCACGGGTCTGAGCCGGGACCGGCTCCCCGACCTCTGCCGCAAGGTAGCGAACGTCGACATGTTCTGGCACGACAGCGACCACTCCTCAGAAAACGTCGCTTTCGAGTTTGCCACGGTTGCCCCTTATGTAACCCCCGGCGGGGCGCTCTGCATGCACGATTTCACCGGCCAGCCGGTCGGGATGGACGCCCCCGGCTATTGTCTCGCAGTTCCCGACCTCGCTCCCCGCCTTAGGGTCTGGCGCAAGTCACCAGGGGGCCCCGGATGAGTTCTGAACTCAGCATCCTCATCGCCGGGCGGAACACGTTGCGGTTCCTTCCGCTCTGCCTGCGGTCCATCCGCGAGAACCTCACCGGAAAGGACCACGTGGTCACGGTCCTGGACGATGCCTCGACCGATGGCAGCAGAGAGTGGCTTGAGGCCAACCGCTCCAGGTACGGATACGAGCTTGAGCTGCACCAGGGGCCGGAGCGCCTGGGGATCGTCGGCGCCTATAACCGGCTGGTGGCAGATGCCAGGACGCCCGTGGTGTGGCTGGTGCATTCGGACATGTACTTCGCCAAGGCCGCGGACGTCGAGACGGCTCGTTACCTGGAACCGGGCACGGTATGCACCTGCACAAGGATCGAACCTCCCATATTCGGCCCGGCGGCATTCAAGATCGTGCGGGACTGCGGCCTGGAGCCGGAAGAGTTTCGGGAGCGGGACTTTCTCGAGTTTGCAGAAGGTCAGACCAGGCCCGGACACTTCACGGAAGGCATCTTCGCGCCGGTTATGTGCTATCGCGATGACTTCCTGGCCGTGGGCGGACTCGATCCGGCCTTTGCGCCACAGAGCCGGGAGGACTCGGACCTCTTCAATCGCATGGCGTTGGCCGGGTACCGGTTCCGGCAGAGCTGGTCGGCCTTCTGTTATCATTTCGCCGGTCGTGGATCCAGGAAGAAGGACGGCGTCGCCGGCGACAGTTCCGAGTGGCAGGCCACGAACTCCAAGAACGAACGCAACTTCATACGCCGATGGGGCTGTTCGGTGCGCCACGACCATGGGCTCAAGCCGATCGTCCCCAGAAGAGAACCCATAGCGCTCGTCGCCCTGCTCGGCCGGGAAGCGGAGCACGTGGTCCCGTTCCTTGATCATCTCGAACCCTTCTTCGATGAGGTCGTGTTCGTGGCCGACGGCCCGCAGCCCGAATGCGTGGCCGCAGTGGACGCGTACTCGTCGAAGGAAATAGCGGCGGGCCCCACGCTCTTCGACCGGAAGAAGATCAGGGTCTTCGAGCGGCCCTTGGCCGGGGACTTCGCCGCCCAGAGGAACTTCGGCCAGGAGCAATGCGCTTCCGGGTGGGTGCTGCATGTGGACCTCGACGAACGGCTGGATAGGGGCCTGTTGGAAAGCCTGCAGGACATCCTGCTGGACATGCGCCGCGGAGGCAAGAGCGTCTGCGGCTTCCCACGCCTGAACTTCCTGGATGGCGTGCTGGTGAACGACCTGGCGCGGGAGGAGTGGACGCCGGAAGGGCTCGAACGCGCCCGCGGCAAGCCCCCCGACCAGGTCCGCAGCCTGGATCCCCAGTTCAGGCTGTTGCGCCGCGATGTGCGCTGGAAGCGGCCGGTGCATGAAACGCCCGAAACGCTGGAGCGTGATCCGCGCGCGGTTACGATCTGGTCCCATGCCTTCATAAGGCATCCGAAGACCCTGGCTCGGCAGAAGCAGCAGGACGCCAGGTACGAGTCCATCCGCCCTGGCGCAGGCCTCAGGCCAGCCGCTGGGCGCCAGGCGGGCAATGCCGGACACCTCCGACTCCTCATGCTGGCGACGGAGTACCCTCCGGCCAGAGGCTATGGACTGGGGAGATACGCGTCCGAACTTGCCGAGGCCCTGGCCGCGACCGGGGCGGAAGTGCACGTGGTCACGCAGAACTACGACAGCGGGAAGCCCCTGATTCAGGCCAATGGCGTCAGCGTCCATCTGGTCACCGAGCGCAAGGAACTCGACCACTATCGCTGGGTGTCCAACGCCGTCCTCGACAACCTGTGGCTGGTGGAGCGGGCGCTTGAAGTCATGCGCGATCATGGGCCATTCGATGTGCTCCTGACTCACGATTGGCTGGGGGCGCTGGCAGCGAAGTCTCTGAAGGCGAGCCAGGGCCTGCCTTGGGTGTTCTTCATGCACGACACCGAGCCGGGCAAGCGTGGCAACAAGCTCGATCCCGAGCAGATCTACATCGCCGAGATGGAGGCCTGGGCCTGCGCCAATGCCAATGCCGTGGTCGCGAACAGCCGCTTCACGGCCTCGGAACTGACCCGTTACTATCAGTTCCCTGCCGACAAGCTCGCCGTGGTCCCCTGCGGCGTCAACCCCCGCCGCTTCCATGCCCACTGCCATCTGCCGGACTTCAGGGCGCTCCTGGCTGCGCCTGACGAGAAGCTTCTGCTCTATGTTGGGCGGCTCTCGCCGATGAAGGGCGTCGACGTGCTCGTCGAGGCCATGCCCCAGATCCTCGCGCAACGACCGGCGACCCGCCTGGCTATCGCCGGCGAGGGCGTGCTTAAGGACGAGATCCTGAAGACCGCGAAGAGCAAGGGGCTGGAGGGCAGGGTTCGATTGCTCGGTCACCTGTCCGGGCCGGTGCTGGCAGCGGCCTACAGGGCCGCCAGCCTCATAGTGGTGCCCAGTCGATATGAGCCCTTCGGGATGGTGGCGCTGGAAGCCATGTGCTGCGGCACCCCGGTGGCCGCCGCGGACACTGGCGGCCTCAAGGAGGTCGTGCCTGCCGATGGCCTGACCCGCCGCTTTGCCGCCGACAATGCCAAGGCCTTGGCTGCCTCCGTGATCGAGGCCCTGGGGCGGAGCATGACTGGAGAGGACCGCCAGCGGCTTCAGGACCACGCCAGCCGGTTCAGTTGGGAGCGCTCCGCCGACGAGACCATCGGCCTGTGCAGGCAGGTCCTGGCCGGTAGTGCCGGGAAGACACCCTGAAGTCGAAGGACGCTCGCGGAGGGGAACGCGGGGCAAAGACACGGCGAAAGGGAACGTTTTGAGTTACAGCCCACAGACACTTGATCATTTCAACCGCCCGCGTAATGTAGGCGTTCTCGATTCGCCCACCGCGGTGGGCTCCGAGGGTGTGCCCGGCCGGGGCAACTACATGGTGATCTACATCCGGGTCGAGGCCGGGCGCATCCACGGGATCAGCTACCAGACCTATGGCTGCCCCGGCGCGATCGCCGCCGGGTCGGCCCTCACCGAACTCGCCAAAGGGCGCACTCTGGAGGAAGCCAAAGCCCTCACGCGGGAAGATGTAGACAGACTCCTCGGAGGACTGCCGTTGGGGAAGGGGCATTGCGCGGACCTGGCCATGGGCGCGCTTAAAGACGCCCTTGGCAAGGCGAGGGAGTGAGCCGGTGAGCGACGCCCCGCTGAAGTTCTCGGTGCTGGTCTGCTGCTACAAGTACCTCCAGCGACTGCGCATCTTCCTCAACTCCTGGGCGAGGCAGGACGTTCCCCAGGAGGACTTCGAAGTGGTGATCGCCAACCCCCAGAGCCCGGACGGGCTGGCGGATTACCTCGGCACCTTCAAGCGCGCCGCGCCGCGGGTGAACGTGGTCCGGGTGGATGTGCCCGAATCCATGCGCCGGAACCGGGGGTGGATGATCGCCCGGGCCTTCGAGTGCTCACGGGGCGCCACGGTTATGGCCGCGGACTGCGATATCGTCGTGCCGCCGTTCTTCGTGAGGGCCATGACGGTCGCCTCGCGCGAGAACCCCGCCCGGGCGCTCGGGGTGTACCGCAACCTTCTCTCCCCCGAAACCACCGCCCGGATCGTGGCGGGCCTCGTCGACCCGGTCGCCAACTTCGATGAACTGGCCCTTGAGGACAACCAGGAACCCGACGGACATCGCGGGATCCTGGGCTACTGCCAGGTGGTGCCCAGACAGGTCATGGAGAAGACCGGCTACCCGGAGGAGTTCGACAGCATCGCCACCAGCG
>JAKLDR010000184.1 GCA_022703445.1 Planctomycetota bacterium
CGAGGCGATGAATCGGAAGCGCGAGGGCGAGACGCTCTACACCTTGATCGAGGGGCTGCAGGAGCCGGTCGAGTCGCTGGAACTGCGGCTTGGCATCTACACGGACGACTTCCGGCAGACCGGGCAAGACGTGATCGAGGCGGTGCTCTCGCACACGCTCGAGAACCCCGCGTGGCGGCTCGCGCCCGACAACCGCGAGGGCGTGCGCATTGTGTTCGACCTCGAGGGCGAGGTCGAGAGCGCGTGGCTGCAATTGAGGCTCTCGGTGCACGCCCCGGTCATGCCGCTGAACCTCGAGAGCGACGTGCCCGGCGGCGTCAAATACATGCTGCGGGAGCTCTTGAAGCTGCTCGCGGAGTTCGAGGAGCTCGACCTCTCGCCGATACAGATGGCGCTCATCGATAAATAACGGAAAATCCGGGATAAGATTCGGGAAAACGCTTCGCGTTCCGCCCGGGGATATGGTAAAATGATGGTCAGCAATACCTGAAGGAGATTAACGCGTATGAACAAGGAACAGATGGTCGTCAATGCCATCCGCGTATTGAGCGCGGAGGCCGTTCAGAAGGCGAAGTCCGGCCACCCCGGCATGCCCATGGGCATGGCCCCGGCGGCGCACGTGCTCTGGAAGGAGTTCCTGCGCCACAACCCGGCGAACCCTGCCTGGCCGGACCGCGACCGCTTTATCCTCTCCGCCGGCCACGGCTCGATGCTGCTCTACTCGCTGCTGCACCTGACCGGCTACGGCGTCTCCCTAGACGACCTCAAGAAGTTCCGGCAGTGGGGCTCGCTCACTCCGGGCCACCCCGAGGCCGGACACACCCCCGGCGTCGAGACCACCACCGGTCCGCTGGGCCAGGGCTTCGCCAACGGGGTGGGCATGGCCATCGCCGAGCGCTGGCTGGCCGAGCGCTTCAACCGCCCCGGCCACGAGGTCGTGAACCACTTCACCTACGCCATTGTCTCCGACGGCGACCTCATGGAAGGTGTCAGCCACGAGGCCGCGGGCCTGGCCGCGCACCTCAAGCTCGGCCGGATCATCTACCTCTACGACGACAACCAGATCACCATCGAGGGCAAGACCGACATCGCTTTCACCGAGGACCGCATGGCCCGGATGGCCGCCTACGGCTGGCACGTCCAGTCGGTCAAGGATGGCAACGATCTGGCGGCCATCGCCGCGGCCATCCGCGCGGCCCAGGCGGTGACCGACAAGCCGTCGATCATCGCGGTCAAGACCATCATCGGCTTCGGCAGCCCGGGCAAGCAGGGCAGCTCCAAGTCCCACGGCGAGCCGCTCGGGCCTGACGAGGCCAAGGCCACCCGCAAGAACCTGGGCTGGCCGGACGAGGAGTTCCACGTCCCCGCGGAGATCGAGGCCTGCCGGCGCGGGTCGCTGGAGAAGGGCAAGTCCGCCGAGGCCGAGTGGCAGAAGCGCTTCGACGCCTACGCCAGGGCCTTCCCGGAGCTGGCCGCCGAGTTCAGGCGCACCATGGCCGGCGAGCTGCCCGCGGGCTGGGACGCGGCGCTGCCGGTCTTCCCGGCCGACGCCAAGGGCGAGGCCACCCGCAACACCTCTGGGATCGCCCTGAACGCCGTGGCCGCCAAGGTCCCGAACCTGATCGGCGGCTCGGCGGACCTGGCGCCCTCGACCAAGACGCTCCTCAAGGACGGCGGCGACTTCCAGGCCGGCAAGTACTCCGGCCGGAACTTCCACTTCGGCGTGCGCGAGCACGGCATGGGCTCGGCCCTGAACGGCATGGCCCTGCACGGCGGCGTGATCCCCTACGGCGCGACCTTCTTCGTATTCGCCGACTACATGCGCCCGCCGATGCGCCTGGCGGCCCTCATGAAGCTCAAGGTCGTCTACGTGATGACCCACGACTCCATCGGCGTCGGCGAGGACGGCCCGACCCACCAGCCGGTCGAGCACCTGGCCTCCATGCGCATCATCCCGGGGATGACCTTGATCCGGCCCTGCGACGCCAACGAGACCGCCGAGGCCTGGCGGCAGACCCTGCTGGTCAAGGGCCCGGTGGTCCTGGCGCTCACCCGCCAGAACCTGCCGACCCTGGACCGCGCCAAGTTCGCGCCGGCCGCGAACCTCGCCAAGGGCGGCTACGTCCTGGCCGACGCCCCCGGCGGCAAGCCCGACGTCATCCTCATCGCCACCGGCTCGGAGATGACCATCACCCTGGAGGCCGCCGAGAAGCTGGCTGCCAAGGGGATCAAGGCCCGGGTGGTTAGCATGCCCAGCCAGGAGCTCTTCGACGCCCAGCCCGAGAGCTACCGCCAGAGCGTCCTGCCGGCGAGCGTAGCGGCGCGCGTCTCGGTGGAGGCCGGCGTCACCGACGGATGGCACAAGTACGTCGGCAGCTTCGGCGAGTGCGTCGCCCTGGACCGCTTCGGTGCCTCCGGCCCCTACAAGACCGTCTTCGAGAAGTTCGGCTTCACCGCCGACAACGTGGTCGCCAAGGCGGTGGAGAGCGTGGAGAGGGTCAAGGGGCACGGCGCCAAGAAGTAGCGGTTGGAGGTTGGAGGTTGGAGGTGGGGGCTAGGTAGGCCGCCTCCGCCCTTGCCCGCTTCCAGCCCCCAACCCCCAACCGCCAACCTCCAACCCGGAAAACACTTGGGGCTTCCTCCGCTAGCGAAGGAAGCCCCAAGTGTGTGGTGCCAAGGCCCAGAGTCGAACTGGGGACACCCGCATTTTCAGTGCGGTGCTCTACCAGCTGAGCTACCTTGGCACTGGCGACTAGGTTATTCCGAAGAGCGGATTTGTCAAGCGCCGCGGGCGTTGTCTCATCCCCGCGCCGACAGCTTCTCCACCCTGGCCAGGGCCTCCTCGGCGGCGGCGCGCGAGGCGCAGTGCTTGGAGCTGATGATCAGCTTGGGGTCCAGCTCGCCGAGGATCCGCTCCATGCGCTCGTCAGGCAGGCCCATCACCACCGCGCGGCCGGTGGCCTGGATCTTCTTGTACATCGGGTACCACTGCGGGTCGGAGCTGGGGGCGTTGCCGGCCCCCGGGACCCACTGTACGGCGTGGAGCTTCTTCATGCCGAGCAGGTGGTCGAGGTGCGGCAGCTGTCCCGGGCCGTCCAGGTGGTAGATGACGTAGTCCAGGCGCTCGGCCTGGGCCTCCAGCGTCGGCAGGACGAACTCGGCGAACATGTCCGGCGAGATCATCGCCGCGAAGTCGCACTGGATGGGGTAGTGCTTGCCGGGCGAGAAATAGCCCCAGCGTTCGACGGTACCGCCGAACTTCGCCACGATCGGCGCGGCCAGCTCGTCGAAGCAGCGGTGCCAGGCCTCGACCAGCCGCGCCGAGGCCGCCTTGACCCGCTCCGGGCAGTCGACCAGGTCGGTGAGCAGGTCGTTGGTGCCGCGCAGGGCGGCGAGGGTGTCGAGCACCCCGCCCAGGTCGGTGACCGACGGGACCATCTCGCCACCGCCGATCTCCAGGGCCAGGTCGGTGGCCCGCTTGGCGCGGGTCCACCAGACGTTGCCGGCGTCCAGGCGGAGCTCCATCCTCTCGATGGCCTCCCAGTCGTGGGCCTTCTCAACCCAGGCGGTGTCCTGGCCGAGTTCCAGGAAGCCGCTCAGGAAGGAGGCCAGCACGCCGGGGGCGAAGTTCACGTTGAAGTAGGGCATGGCCTCCGCGGCGTGGAAGGTCTTCGCGCAGATCCCGGCGTAGCGGCGGATGCTCTCGCCCATGTGGTCGGGAGTGCGCACCAGGCTCCACTGGTCCCATTCTCCCGGTGGGTCCGTCGGGTCGAGCGGAGCGGTCACCCGGAGCAGCGGCCTGCGGCGGTTCTCTCCGCACCACCAGGCGACGCTGGCTTCGCGGGCGGCCCGCCATCTGTCGGCGCCGGCCGCGGCCGGGGCGGGCAGGGGAGAGGGCGGGGGAGCGGCCGGGGTCGGCGTCGGGCTTGTCTGCCCGGTCTGACTCGTCGGACTCGTCACGCCGGTCGGACCGGCCTGAGCGATCGGGGCAGCCGGGGCGGCTGGGGCGGCTGGGGCGACCGGAGCTGCCTGGGGACCAGGGGCGGCCGGAGTCGGCGGTGCTGCGGAAGGAGCGGTGGGCACCGCGCCCGGCACGGCCGGCGCTGCCGGAGTCGCCGGCGCTCCGGGCGTTCCCGGCGCCGACGGCGCCGCGCCCGCCGCTTCGGCCGGCCTCGGCCTCGGGCCGCTCTTGCCGGTGCGCCGGCGCAGTTCGTCCACCGACAGCTTCTCCGGCCAGAACCACTCGCCCCGGGCCGGGGCGAGAACCACCAGGGCCTTGAACCGGCGCGTGAGCTCCGCGCGGAGCTGGTCCTCGTCGTAGCCGCAGAGGAACTCGCCGGGCTGGAACTTGTCGCAGTGCGTCAGCGCCAGGGAGTGCGGCTTGATGAACTGCACGGTCTTCTCCACGTGGGTGGGCCAGAGCAGCACCAGGGTGGCCGCGTCGGTGATGCCCAGCCAGGAGGGGCTGGGGCCGTGGCTGTCGCCCCCGTGGAAGACGGTCGTATCCCCGCAGCGGAAGAGGTAGCTCATGCGCATGCAGGGCTTCATGTCCTCGCTGCCCTTGTTGGCCAGCGCGGTGATCTCGATGTCGCCGATCTTGAAGTGGTTGCCGGGTTCGAGCTTGTTGACCTGCATGTTGTCGATGCCGGCCTCGACCGCGCGGCGGTAGATCCCGGCCGGGCCCCACAGCTGGCAGCGGGTGCGTCCCATGATGGCCCCGATCGCCTTGGACTCGCAGTGATCGGGGTGGTCGTGGGTCACCACGATGCCATGGCACTCGGCGATCTCCTCGGGGCGCACGGCCGGGGCCGGGCCGGCGTGCTTCTCGAGGTGTCCCTTCCACTTGAAGTCGGCCCCGAAGTAGGGGTCGAGCAGCAGGGTGGTGCCCGACTGGCTCCGCAGCAGGAAGCAGGAGTGGCAGATGTGCAGCAGCTCGAACGCGTGCTGGGCGGGGGCTGGCTTCAAGGTGTCATCCCTTCCTATGCCGCGCGACGGCGCGCGCAACGTTCCGTATGTTAACTCCCCGGGCGCGGTCTGGCAACCGGCGGAGCCGCCGCCTCCGCGGGCTGGTCCCCGGCCGGCTTGGTTCGGAACCAGCCGTCTGCGGCCCCCTGGACTGCGGCCAGGGCCAGCAGGGCGGCCAGGGCTGCGGCGAAGGCCAGCTTCACGGCGCGAACGTGGCGGTGGTGCCTGGCGATCAGCCCGGGGTCGGCGGCGGCGCGCTCCAGGAAGGCCACGCGCTCGGCGATGCTGTAGTGCCGCCAGGAGCCGGCCTCGCGCGGCGCCCCGGCAATGCAGGCCAGGCGCTCCAGCGCCGAGACCAGCGGCGCGCCGGTGCCCAGCAGTTCGAAGGCGGCGGCGTCGGCCTGGCGCTCGAAGCGCCGCGACAGGAATCCGAAGGCGAAGCGCCAGTACAGAACGGTCCCCGCCGCCAGGGTGGCGGCCACGGCCAGCATGGCATGGTGCGGATCCCAGCCGGACAGCAGGGGCTCGAACAGCGCCAGCACGATCAGTCCCAGGCCCATGAAGCCGGCGGCGAAGAGCGCGTAGAAGCCGATGTGCCGGTGGCGCACGTGGCCGGCCTCGTGCGCCAGGACGGCCTCCACCTCCTCCGGAGCGAGCTCCGCCAGGAGCGCGTCGGTGAAGGCCACGTAGCGCAGCGGGGCGATCAGGCCCATCACCGCGGCGTTGGGGAGCCGGCCCCGCCCGGTCCTCCAGACCACCAGCTCCCGGCAGCGCACGCCGGCCCGGGCCAGCAGCGCCTCCAGCCGCGAGCGCAGCTCGCCGCCGGGCAGCCGCTGCGGCGGCCAGAGCCTGATCAGGTAGGCCGGGAAGAGGACCAGGGCCGCGGCGAAGACCAGTGCGGTGAGCGCCAGTTCCGCCTGGGCGTTGCCGGTGAAGACTTCGTCGAGGCCCCAGGGCCAGTAGCGCCGGGAGTCGAAGAGCGCGGTCATGACCAGCCAGGGAGCCAGCAGGAAGAACCAGCCCCGGGCCTGTTGGCGCAGGTACTCGCCCAGGCCCCAGTCGGCGGGGTGCAGGCCGCGCACCGCCGGGTAGTCGCCGGCCCACAGCGCCGCCGAGGCCGCCAGGAACGGCAGGATCTGGAGGATGTCGTCGCCGACCACGGTGACCCCGGCGTTGAGCCCGTCCTCGGCGGCCACCAGCGCCGACCAGTCCGTGCCCCACAGGAAGAGCCCGTAGAGCGTCACGGACAGGCTTCTCCCGATCGCCAGCCACGCGGCGTGGGACTCGTAGACCTCCAGGCGCCGGCCGGGATCGCGCGCCAGCCTTCTCCTCAGGACGGCCCAGGCCGTCCTCGGGAACAGCCAGCAGATCCCGAGCATGACCGCGGCCGCGGCGGTGATCGCCCGCCAGTTGGCCGGCAGGGCCAGGGCCGGATTCTGGAGGAAGGCCGCCATGGGCAGGGCGACGAGGAGTTCGATGGGCAGGCGCATAAGAGCGGTTGCCGGCGGTCAGAGGCCGGCAACCGGAGAAAGCATGGAGGGGGAGGGCGGGGGCGCGAAGACGGCGCCTTCGCCCGCGGGGCTCGGCCGACCGATAACCGGCGAGCGGTTACCGCGGGCCGGAGCCGTCACGCCTTGGCGAACTTGTTGGACTTGAGGCAGCGGGTGCAGAGCTTGGCGGTGCGGACCGTGCCCTCGGGCGTGCGGATCTTGACGTTCTGCAGGTTCGGGGAGAAGGTGCGCAGCATCTTGCCGACGATCTTCTGGCCGACGCCGCCCTTGGCCTTGGCCAGACCGCGCCTCTTGTAGCGCACGCCGGTGGTGGGACCCTTGCCGCAAGCATCGCAGAATCTGGACATGGGAGACGCTCCTCTCGCGGCGAGGGCTGAACTGCATCCCTGCGCTTCAGCGAGTAAACCGGAAATCCGCCCCGGCACCGCGCCAGGGGCCGTTTCACAGACGGGGGCATTCTATACCGGAGGGCCCTTCCGGCAAGGGGAAAACCACGGACCCCGTCGGTGATGCGCAACAACGACGACTATGCTCGCGCCAAGCCGCGAAGTCGCAGAGGGGAGTCGATCCTGCCGCGGTTTCCTCTGCAGCGAGACGAACTGCTTGCCGTCCCTGGCGTCTCCGCGTGAGGACAGCGGCTGCCGGTTCTACATCCCGCGCTTGTGCGGCGGCACGCGCGTCGGCGCGACCGGCACCGGATTCCCGGCCTTCTCCCGCTCGGCGCGGACCGCGTTCCAGACGTTGCCGATGAGCACGTCCAGGCCGTCGCGCGACGCCGAGGAGAAGGCGATCACCGGCCGGCCGAGCTCCCGCTCCAGCCGCTTGGCGGCGCGCTTGGCCCCGGAGACGTCGAGCTTCGACCCGGCCAGCACCTCGGGCTTGCCGGCCAGCGTGGCGCTGTACTTCTCGAGCTCCGCGCGGATGGTCCGGTAGTTCTCGGCCGGGTCGGATCCGTCCGGCGGGACCAGTTCGACCAGGTGGACGATGACGCTGGTGCGCTCCACGTGACGGAGGAACTCGGCGCCCAGGCCCACGCCGGCGCTGGCCCCCTCGATCAGGCCGGGCAGGTCGGCGATGACCATCTCGCGGAAGTCGCCGAGCTCCACGACCGCCGGGGCGGGGGTGAGGGTGGTGAATGGGTAGTTGGCGATCTTGGGGCGGGCCGCCGAGACCGCCGCGAGCAGGGTGCTCTTGCCGGCGTTGGGCAGGCCGACCAGGCCGGCGTCGGCGATGAGCTTGAGCTCCAGGCGCAGCCGGCGCTTCTGCCCGATCCGCCCCGGCTCCGCGGTGCGCGGGGCCTGGTTGCGGGGGGTCGCGAAGTGCTGGTTGCCGCGGCCGCCGCGGCCGCCCTTGGCCGCCACCCACTTCTGTCCCGGCGAGGTCAGCTCGACGAGCACCGCGCCGTTGTTGGCGTCGCGGACGATCGTGCCGAACGGCACCCGGACGACGCGGTCGCGCCCGAACCGCCCGCTCATGTTCTTGTTGGCGCCGGGCTTGCCGTTTTCGGCCTTGATCCGGGCCATCCGCCGCAGGCCCAGCAGG
>JAKLDR010000185.1 GCA_022703445.1 Planctomycetota bacterium
TGACCTCCATCGCCAGGTTCCCCGACGCCAGTTCGAAGATGGCGGTCTCGACCGGGTGGGGGTTGCCGTACTGCGTCTGGAGTTCCGGGCGCATGACGCCCGAGCCGAAGCAGTGCACGGCCTTGGCGTTAGTGTCCGCAATGGCCAGCCCCGGCGCGACCGCGTGGGTGCCGTACCACATGGGCGGCAGGCCCATCCAGTAACTCGGCCAGTTCTCCATGTCCTGGTAGTGAGCGCCGCGCAGTAGCTGGATCCGCCCGAGCTTGCCGGCGGCGGCCAGGTCCCGCACGTAGAGGAACTGCCGGGTGTAGACCGCCGTTTCCATCATCATGTAGTTCCGGCCGCTCTTGCGCACCGCGGCGACGATCCTCTTGATGTCGGCGAGCGAGGTGGCCATCGGCACGGTGCAGGCGCAGTGCAGGCCCTTCTTCAGGACCGCCAGGGTCTGCTCGGCGTGGAGCGGGATGGGCGAGACGAGATGCACGGCGTCGTACTGCCTGCTGCCGAGCGCCGCCTTGAGGTCGGTGTGCCGGCGCTCGACGTCGAACTTGCCGCCGAGCTCGTCGAGGACCGCCCGGTCCGGGTCGACGAGGCCCACGTACTCCACGTCCGGGTGGTGCCGGTAGATGGGCACGAAGGCCCCGCCGAAGCGCAGCCCTGCGAGCGCCACCCGCAGCTTCTTCCTCTCGCCCATGAAACCGCCTCCTCGAGCCCCGTCTGATTGCCGCCGGCGCGGACCGGCCTCATGACAATTATACAGCGCCCGCCTCCGCAGGGGCGGTGAGCTCTTGCGCATTTCGACTGAGAGATTTCACCTGGCGCGCGCGGCCCTCGGCCGGCTCCGCGCCCGGTAGCGCCCCGGGGGGATGCCCACCTCGCGGCGGAAGACGGCGCTGAGGTACTCGGCGTGCGCGAAGCCGGTCTGTTCCGCTATCTGCTTCAGGGAGAGCTCCGACTCCGCGAGCAGCAGCCGGGCCCGGCCGAGCTGCACGCGGAGGATCTCCTCGTGCGGGGTGCGGCCGATCAGCTTCCGGAAGCGGCTCTCCAGGCTGCGCCGCGACTGCGGCACGGCGCGGAGCACGTCCTTCACGTTGATGCCGTCGCAGGCGTGCTCCCGGATGTGCCGGACCGCCGCGGCGACCCCGCGGTCGTCGATGGCCAGCACGTCGGTGGACAGCCGGGTGGCCACGCCCAGCGGCTCGATCCGGAGCGCGGCCCCCTTCACCCGCTCGCCGGCCATCATCCGGTCGAGCAGCGCCGCGGCCTCGTAGCCGGTGCGGCGCGTATTGGGGATCACGCTGCTCAGCGGCGGATCGCAGAGCTCGCAGAGCACCTCGTCGTTGTCCACACCGATCACGGCGACCTCGTCGGGCACGGCGGCGCCGAGCCGGCGGCAGGCGTCCAGGACCTGCCTGGCGCGGTAGTCGTAGCAGGCCATGACCCCGACCGGCCTGGGCAGGGAGCGGACCCACCCGGCGATGGCCTCGGCCTCCGCGGAGGCCGCGCGCCGCCCGGCCGGCGGCCGGTAGACCGAGCAGGAACGCCCGGCGGACCGGATCAGGCTCTCGAACCGCGCCTGCCGCCACCGGGACCAGTTGAAGGCGTCGTCGCCGCAGTAGCCGAAGTGCCGGAAGCCGCGCTCCAGGAGGTGTTCGGCGGCCATCCGGGCGATGGCGTCGTCGTCGGTCTCGACCCAGGGCAGCGCCGGGATCTTGCGCGCGGCGCTCACGTCCACCACCGGAACAGACAGGCCCCGCAGGGCGCGGGCGACGGCGGCGTTCTCGACCCGGGCGATGACGCCGTGCCCGTCCCAGTCCGCCAGCCAGCCGAGCGAGCCCTCCCCGCGGCTGGCCTCCGCCAGGTACACCGACCAGGGGCGGTGCTCCCGCATGTAGGCGGCCACGCCACGCAGGAGCCCGCGCGCGTAGGCGTTGGAGCTCTCGATCAGCAGGGCGACCTTGAGCTGCCGGCTCATCGTCCCCGGGTGCCGGACCCGCTACCTGCCGCTCGCCCGGCGCAGCTCGGCCACGATGGCTGCGCGGTCGTTGGGCAGGCGCACCGGCACGTTGGGCAGCTTGGCCGCCCGGATGCCGAACTCGCCGAACTTGTGGTGGAACTTCTCGCCGGTGTAGGAGTGGTAGCCGACGGTCACGTCAGGGGCCTTCAGGTGGTGGCCGGTGATGATGCAGACGACGCGCTCGTCGCGGCCGATGACGCCCTCCTCGACAAGGAACTTGGCGCCCGCGACCGAGGCGGCGCTGGCCGGCTCGCAGCCGTAGCCGCAGAGGCCGACCACCGCCTTGGCGTCGAGGATGGCCTCGTCGGGCACGGCCCGGACCAGGCCGTCCGTCCAGGCCAGCGCCCGCAGGCCCTTGGCCAGGTTCACCGGCCGGTTGATCTCGATGGCGCTGGCGATGGTGTTGGTCTTGAGCTCCCGGCTGTCGAGCTTCGCGTAGCGCCGGTCAACGAGCGCGCGGTCGAACTTGTGGTCGTTCCACCGCATCCTCCCATCGTTCCACCAGACGCTGAAGGAGTCGGCGCCGGTCGAGTTGATTGAGGCGATGCGCGGCTTTCTCTTGATGAGCCCCAGCTGGTAGAGCTCCTCGAAGGCCTTGCCGAAGGCGCTGGTGTTGCCGAGGTTGCCCGCCGGGCAGACGATCCAGTCCGGCACCTGCCAGCCCAGGCCCTCGAGCACCCGGTACATGATGGTCTTCTGGCCCTCGAGACGGAAGGGGTTGAGTGAGTTGACCAGGTATAGCCCCAGGTCCGCCGAGACCTCGACCACCCGGCGCATGGCGTCGTCGAAGTCGCCCTCGATCTCGTAGGTCAGCGCGCCGTAATCGAGCGCCTGCGACAGCTTGCCGATGGCGATCTTGCCCGAGCCGACGAAGACCGCCGCCTTCATCAGGCCGGTGGCCGCGGCGAAGGCGGCGAGCGACGCCGAGGTGTTCCCCGTCGAGGCGCAGCAGGCCATCTTCGCGCCCACCATCCGGGCGTGGGTGAAGGCCCCGGCCATGCCGTTGTCCTTGAAGGAGCCGGACGGGTTCAGGCCCTCGTACTGGAGGAAGAGCCGGCCCGGCTTCATCCCGGCGTACTCGGCGGCGGGCGCCCCGGCGGCCAGGATGGTCCGGCCCTCGCCGATGCTCACCACCTTGCCGGCGGGCGCGAAGGGCAGGAGCTGGTGGAAGCGCCAGACGCCGCTCGTGGCCGCCAGGCCCTTGAGCTCCTTCGGCGCGACGCCCAGGCCGGAGAGCTTCTTGGGCAGCCGGAGCTTGTTCTCATCATAGGCCACGTCGACCAGCGCGCCGCACTTCGGGCACTTGTTGAGGATCTCACGGATCCCGAAGGTGGCGGCGCAGGCCGGGTCGATGCAGCGCTGGAAGGCGACTTCGCGGGGCATGGGCGTCTCCTGTCTGGCGGACGGCCGGCATTGTAGCGGCGGACGAGGACGTTTCAACGCTGAGGCCGCGGAGCCGTTCGACGGGCTCACGGCCTGGGCCCTGAGCTCCGTCGAAGGGGTTCGCGGAGGACGCAGAGGGGACTCTCCTGTTGTTATCACGAGGAAGCCGCCGTTGTTCTCTGCGACCTCTGCGTTCCTCTGCGACCTCCGCGTTGAGACTGCGCAGCGGCAGCTACATCACCGCCGCCCCGACCAGCATCATGATGTCGTAGATCGCGTGGGTCGCCACCGCCATGCCGAAGGACCGGAAGTAGCAGATGGCCGCCAGCCACACCCCGGCGGCGGTGGCGAAGGTGAAGAACACCGGCTCGAACTGGCGCGGGCCCACGAAGTGGAAGGCCGAGAAGACCACCGCCGACACGACCGCCGCGAGGATCCCGGCGGGCAGCTTCTCGAGCTTCAGGGCCATCCCCAGCCAGAGCAGCCCGGTGAACAGGAAGAGCCGGAAGAGCAGCTCCTCGTAGGCCCCCGCGCCGCACATCGAGGTGAGCGAGAAGAGGAAGGACCCTCCCCCGCCGTCCTCGGCGGCCAGCCGGCTGGCGATCTCCCCGAGGAGGAAGGGCAGCGGCAGGGCCAGCAGCACGCTCTCGGCCAGCATCCAGCCCAGGTACGCCGGGCGGAACGGGATGGGCCGCGCCGCCGCCCGGTCGGCCTTGCGCCCGCGCCAGTCCAGGAAGAAGAGCAGGCCGATGCCCAGCAGCGCCGGGAGGATGTAGGCCGCGTGCCGCCCTATGGCCGACTCCGGCGCGTGCAGGATGATCTCGGCCAGGTTGCGGGACTTGTGCTCGGGCGGCTGGTCCGGATACAGGTAGGCCATCCCCAGCTCGTAGGCCACGAAGAAGGGCACGGCGATGATGATCGAGTACAGCGGCCGCCGGGTGGCGGTGAAGTAGTCCTGGATGCCCGCCCAGGGGCTGCGCTCGCCGGCCAAGACCGTTCTTCTCCGTCCCCCGAATCCGCAGGGGATTCTATGAGCCCCGGGGGGCTTTGCAAGGAAACGGCACTAACGGCCGGCTTTCGGCTTTGGGCTTTCGGCTTTGGGAACAACAGCTGCTCCGAAAGCCGAATGCCGACAGCCGAAAGCCGACTCTCGTCTCAGGCCCTCAGCTCAGGACGCAGTCCCGGCCGGTGCTCTGGCTGCTCTCCGGGGTGTACTCGTGGAACTCGATCTTGACGCCGGCCGGGTCGGCGGTCCAGACCTGCCAGCTGCGGTCGGCGCCGAGCTTCTTCTCGCCGATCTGGAAGCCGGCGGCCTTGACCCGGCTGATCATCGCGTCGATGCCCTCGACCTCCAGGCACAGGTGCCGGATGGGCGCGGGGGCCTCGGGGTCGAGCTTGTCCTGGAGGAAGACCTCGATGAAGGTCCCCTCGCCGGCGCGCAGGTAGAAGCCGACGCGCTTGCCGCCGCGGATGAAGTCGAAGGCCCGGGTACAGCCCAGGGCCCCGCAGTAGAACTTCTCGGTGGCCGCGAGGTCCTTGGCGCCGAGGCAGATGTGGGCGATGCGCTTGAGAGCCATGGCAGTCGTCCTCCGATGTCCTTCAGAACTTTTCGGCCGCGTCGCGCTCCAGCCGGGCGTTCCGGTCGTCCCGGAACAGGTCCAGCGTCGTCCAGCCAAGCAGGAAGTCAAGCAGCTCGCCGGGGTTGAAACCCAGGCGCAGTGTGCCGCCGACGCCGGCGGCGATCTCGAGCTGGGTGTAGTAGCCGGGGCTGTCAGGGAACATGAAGGCCCCGAGCGGGGACGGGAGGGGCACGACGGCGCACCGGTGGCACTTGTGGCGCTCCGCCAGGGCGTCGCCGGTCAGCCGGACGCCGCGCGCCGCGGCCATGCCGCGCGAGGGGTTCTCGGCAGGATACCGCAGGTCGAACTGGTCGGCGAAGAAGACCAGCAGGACGCCGTCGGAGTCCCCCGCGATCAGGGGCCCGTCGGCCAGCCGAAAGGCCTCGCCGCCGCGCAGCCCGGCGCGGTCGGAGTTCAGGAAGATCCCGGCGTTGAGCGGCCCGACCCGCGCCTTGGCCCCGCCGCCGACGCCGACCGACGCGGTGAACACGTCCTTGGCGTCGGCCCAGCGGTCGGAGAAGTAGGCGTGGGGGCTGGCGCAGCCGGAGCCAGCGAATGCCAGGGCGAGCGCTATGAGCGAGAGGCTGCACCGGGCCGCGCGCACCGTCAACTCCCTGCCGCCGGGGCAGCCGGGGCCTGCGGAGCCGCTGGCGCCGCAGGAGGAACAGGCGGCGGCTCCTTGGCCTTCTCCTTCGCCTTCTTCTCGGCCTCCTCGCGCTCCCTCCGGGCCGCCAAGTCGTCGCCATAGATGTCGACATTCGTCCAGCCCAACAGGAGATCGAGCAACTCGCCGGGGTTGAAGCCCAGCCGCAGCGTCCCACCGACCCCCGCGGCGACTTCGAGCTGGGTATAGTAGTGGGGTGATTCCGAAAGGCTCAGTAGCGGGACATACGGGAAGAACGCATCGAAATCCTTGCCGCGTTCAACAGCAGTTTGGTCGCAGGCAGCATTAGGCCTGGGTATCCGTGGGTCAAAATTCTCCCAGGAAGTGCAAGGGATATAGATGCCATGGCCGACTAAGCGGGGCACAGGAACAGGAATAGCCATATCAGAAATCGCATGCGCCCTTTTGCCAAAGCCTTCTCCGCTCCAGAAGGCTGTTCCTCCCCGCAAGCCGCCAAGGTCCGAGTTATAGAAGGCCCCGACCTGAAGCGGCCCAACCCGCGCCTTGGCCCCTCCGCCGGTGCCGACCGAGGCGGTGAAGACGTCCTTGGCATCGGCCCAGCGGTCACCGAAGTACCCGCCGGCGCTGACGCACCCGGAGCCGGCGAACACCATTGCGAGGAGGAGCACTGCGGAGAACAGCCGGCATTCGGCTATCGGCATTCGGCCATCGGAACGGCCGTTGTACCGAAAGCCCAAAGCCGAAAGCCGAAAGCCGATCTTCTCGTTGCTCACTATGTGCCTACTCCAGGTTGGCGTGCCGCCGATCCATCTCCTGGTCCGTCCTGGCCAGGCCCTGCTTCAAGACCATGGCCACGGCGTCGAGGGTCAAGAGCAGGGTCTGCTCGAAGAGCGAGCCGCCGTACTGGGCGCTCTTGGCCTCGTTGGTCAGCCGCCGGCGGGTGGCGCCGGCCACGGTAACGACGAGTTCCGCCGCTTTGCCCAGGGGGCTCTTGGGGTGGGCGGTGAGCGCCGCGACGCGGGCGCCGATCTTCCGGGCGGCGCCGGCGGCCAAGAGTGTTGTCCGGGTGGTGCCGGTGCCGCTGGCCACCACCAGGAGGTCTCCCCGGGAGATGGCCGGGGCGGTCATCTCCCCGACCACGTGGGTCTCCAGGCCCAGCTGCGCCAGGCGGCTGGCGAAGGCCCAGGTGGCCAGGCCCGTCCGGCCGCGGCCGTAGACGAAGACCCGCGGCGCGGCCAGGATCATCTCGGCCAGGCGCTGGGCCGAGCGCGCGTCGACCTCGCGCAGGGCGCGGGCGAGCTCTCCGAGCACCGCGTCGCGGGCGTCATCGAAGGAGGCCGGGCCCTCCACCGCCGCCCGGACCACCCGCAGTCCCTCGGCCAGCGAGACGATCGTGTGCCGCGGGCGGTAGGAGCTCACCGGGCTGGCCCCCCGGCGCATCCAGATGCCGGTCAGGCCGTACCTCTCGCCGGCGGCCAGGTTGTTGAGCCGGTCGTCGACGTAGAAGCGCCGCTCGCCGGGGCGGACGGGCCCGAGCTCCCTCATGAGCAGTTCGAAGATGGCCGGCTCCGGCTTGGTCGCCCCGGCGCGGCCGCTGGTGACGATGACGTCGAACCTGCCGGTCACGCCCAGGCGCCTGAGCATCGGCCCCATCCAGGCGTCGGGGATCTCGCTGAGGATGGCCAGGCGCGCGCCGAGCTTCCGGAAGCCGGCGATGATCGCCGGCAGCTCCGGCTCGGGGGTCAGCGAGTCGAAGAAGCGCCGTTCGAAGGCCCGCCAGTCGCTCTTCGGCGGGGCCACGTAGCGCCAGAAGGACTCGTTCGTCTCCCGGCCGACGGCCAGGCGCATGTAGCTCGCCCACATCGGCTCGTAGGCCAGCCGCGGCTGGACCATCTGGTATAGGTTGTGGCTGACCGACATGCCCTCCTGGACGAGCACGCCGAAGAAGTCCAGGACCACGGTCAGGGGCGGGTTCTTCCGTTTCCGGCTCATGGCGGCGATGATAGCCCGCGGCGGGGGCCAGTCAAGGAGGACGGCCGTTGAATCATCCTCGGTTTCCCGTGGAGGTAATTGAGAGGGCAGACTGGAGGGTGCAGAGGAGTTGGTGAACAGAGAAGGCGACCAAGCCAGAGGTGAGCATGATGCGGCCGACGACGAAGGCGGATA
>JAKLDR010000186.1 GCA_022703445.1 Planctomycetota bacterium
CGGATGCGCCGGCCTGGTCTTGCTGGCCAGCGACTGCTGGTCCGCCGGAATCATTCCCCGGGCCCGGGCGGTTTAAGCTATGGGCAGGGTGCCGGCGGACCGAGGGAGGTCGGCCGTGGCGGACGCAGGGCAAGTGGCCGTGGTGGCGTCGAACGTCGGGTTGATCCTGAACCCGCTCGGCGCGTTAAGTGCGGCGAGGCTGCCGCAGGCCCCGGGAGGCAGCTTTGGCGCTCCGGCCCGGCCGATGGTGGATGTCGATCTGACCGACGCGGATCGCATCCCGGTGGGCAGAGTGACCGCCGGGCTGGCCGGCATTCAGCTTCTGGCCGACCTGGCTGGAGAGATGGTGCGCGGGCTGGACAACATCACCGGTTTGCTCGACCGGGCATTGGCCATCAGCGTTGTCGCCGTCAACGCGGCCAAGCCCGAGGAGATCACGCCCCTGCAGCAGGCCATAGACGGCATTCTCCTGGGCGTCGACGCCGTCGCTGAACAGACCCGGTTCGGCACAACGCCGCTTCTGAATGGCACAGTCCCATTGCTGGCTGTTGACCTCGGCGCGTTCGGGCCGGCCGATCGCGCGGAACTGGCGCTGCCCGACGTCCGCACGGCGCGTCTGGGTGCGTCTGCCGGCGGCCAGCCCCTGGCGGCGATCGGCACCGGCGGCCCTGACGCACTGTCCGGGGCGCCGGCATCCACCGCAGCGGTGATTCAGAACGCCCGGGGCGAGGTCGCCGCCGCCCGGGGCGCCGCGGAGGATCTGGCCGCCGCAGTGCTCACGCCCGGCCTTGAGGCGGGCGAGGCGGCTCTGGAGGCGGCGACGGTCGGAGACCGCACCGGTGCCGACCGCGATTTCAGCGTGGACGCTTTCGCCCAGGCCCTGGCCCAGGGGACCATGGGCGCCAGCCTGCAGTCCGTATATCGGAACATGCTCCCGCGCGAGCGCTGGGTGCGGATGCTCAGCGAGTGACCGCCGACTGCCCGCCAGAAGCGGGCCGCATCCTCCGCGTCCTCGGCCGACACGCTACATGGGTGGGGCCTCGTGGGCGGATTCCGTGGCCCGCGTCAATAGTCCCGCAAAAGCCGTTCGTCACTTGAAAATCCCGCCGCCCGCCGGCATAATCCCATCTCGACGACGCAACCCCCCTTGACAGATCGTACAGGAGGAGAGCTAAGTGGCAGTTCGCATTCGCATGACCCGTACCGGGCGCCGGAACCGCGCCTCGTTCCGCCTGGGCGCTTATGACTCGCGCACGCCCCGCGACGGACGTTGTCTGGAGTTGCTGGGGTTCTACGATCCCGGCGCCAAGACCGAGGAGCGCCGCTTGGTGCTCAAGGACGAGCGCATCAAGCACTGGCTCTCGGTCGGCGCGCTGCCGAGCGAGAAGGTCACCGTGCTCCTGAAGAACAAGGGCATCCTGCCGGTCGCCAAGACGGTCAAGGCCTGAGGCGGCATCCCCGGCTGGCCCGTCCGGGAAGCCGGACGCGCCGGGCCGGGGCTGAAAAGCGGCAACCCGTGCGCATCGACATAATCAGCATCTTCCCGGGGATGTTCGCCCCGGTCCTGGGCGAGAGCATGATGCGCCGGGCGCAGGACAAGGGGCTGGCGGAGTTCGCGTTCCACGACCTGCGTGACTGGAGCGGCAACCGGCACCGCAAGGTCGATGACCGGCCGTACGGCGGTGGGCCCGGGATGGTCATGAGGGTCGAGCCCATCGTCGAGGCCGTCCGGGCGGTTCGCGGGATGGCCGAGCCCGCGGGCCGGCTGATCCTGACCAGCCCGGCCGGGCGGAGGTTCAGCCAGTCCGTCGCCCGGGAGCTGGCTGCCGAGAAGCGGCTGGTGATCGTTGCCGGCCACTACGAGGGGATCGACGAGCGCGTCCGGATGGTGCTCGAGCCCGAGGAGATATCGATCGGCGACTACGTTCTGACCGGCGGGGAGCTGCCCGCCATGGTCATCGCCGATGCGGTGGTGCGCCTGGTCCCGGGGGTGCTGGGGGCCGAGGACGGGGCGGCGGAGGAGAGTTTCGAGGGTGGGCTGCTGGAGTTCCCGCAGTACACCCGGCCGGTGGACTACGAGGGGCACCGGGTTCCGGCGGTGCTGCGGGGCGGGGACCACGCCAAGGTGGCCCAGTACCGGCGGCGCCAGAGTGAACTCCGGACCGCCGAGCGGCGCCCGGACCTCATGACCGGGGCTGCTCCGGGGGGCGGCGCGCCGCGCGGACCGGTCGGGGGCGCCTAGTGCGAGGTTGAACTGGCCGGGGATCGGCGCCGCGGGGCGCGTCCCGGGTCGAAGGGAGAGGGAAGATGAACCGCATCGTTGAAGCCGTGGCCAACGCCTATAAGAAGGCCAAGACGCCGGAATTCGACATCGGCGACACCGTCGATGTCCACGTGCGCATCAAGGAGGGCGATCGCGAGCGCATCCAGCTCTTCTCGGGCACGGTCATCAGCAAGAAGGGCAGCGGGGTGAACGCCAGCTTCACCGTCCGGCACGTCTTCCAGGGCGAGGGCGTGGAGCGAATCTTCCCGATGCACTGCCCGACCGTCGAGGAGGTCGAGGTCAAGCGCAAGGGCAAGGTCCGCCGCGCCAAGCTCTACTTCCTGCGCGACCGCAGCGGACGCGGCACCCGCCTGGCCGAGCGCCGCATGGGCATCGAGGATGCGGCCGCGGCCGCTCCGACCGGGGCGCAGGGCGAAGCTCCCGCTCCGACCGCCGACAAGAAGGCTTGACGGGCCTCCGGCCCAATTCTATAATCCTGCCGATGCCGACGGCAGGCCGCCCGCCTTCCGATACGCCGCCCGAGCGGGGCCGCCGGGAAGCGGGCCTCTGGGTGGAGGACGCGCTCATCCTGGCGGCGGTCGCGGCGCTGGGCGTGTGCGCCTTCCGCGGGCCGCTCGGGCTGGAGTCCTGGCAGACGGCGTCCATCATGGGGGTGACGCTGGCGGTCATGACGGTGGTGGCGGTTCTGCGCGTCAGGCGGCTGGTCAGGATGCGCCGGGCCCGCTCCGAAGGGGCCCGCGGCGCCGGGAAAGACGGGGGCCATGCCCACTAGCGACAGCCAGCTGCTCGAAGGCAACAAGGTCCGTATCGGCAAGCAGATCGTTCTGCCTTTCTCCAAGGCCATCGAGATCAGCCTGCGGGGCGTCAAGGTCCGCTTCTGGCGGTCGATGATCACCATGAGCGGCATCATCCTGGCCATCGCCTTCATGGTCTCGATCTGGGTCAGCGGGGCCGTGCTCGACGGCCTGCGTTCCAAGGAGGTCCGCGACCGCCAGGTGCTCAGCCAGGTGGCCGTGGAGACCGACAAGCTGGTCTACCGCCTGGCCGACGGGACCGAGCGCACCGTGGAGCTCAGGCGCGAGCGGGCCATCCGCAACACCGTGACCTTCGTGCTCAACAGCAAGGGCTACGACGTGGGCGGGGCGGACGCCGCCAAGGCCGCCCCGGAGACCACCAAGCCCCGCCCGGAGGCCGAGCCGGCGCGCGGCGCCCAGGCGCCGGCGGCCGACATGGCTTCCGCGGCCAAGGCCAAGGGCGGCAAGGATCTGTGGCTGGTGGCCCTCTCGCTCTGCGTGGCGGTGGTGGGCATCGTCAACGCCATGCTCATGTCCGTGACCGAGCGCTTCCGCGAGATCGGGACCATGAAGTGCCTGGGCGCGCTGGATTCGTTCATCGTCAAGCTCTTCCTGCTGGAGAGCGCCTTCCTGGGCGGCATCGGCACGGCCATCGGCGTGGTCATCGGGCTGCTGCTGACTTCGGTCTCCAGCCTGGTCTCGTTCTGGGCCCTGCGGGAGATGATTCTCCCGGCCGTGTCCTGGGGGGACGTGCTCCAGGGCGTGAGCGTGGCCATGGGGGCCGGCACCCTGCTGAGCGTGCTCGGAACTGTCTACCCGGCGATAGTCGCGGCGCGCATGGAGCCCGTGGTGGCCATGCGCCAGGAGGCCTAGTCCATGATCGGCCAAACCATCGTCCGGACCAAGGACGTCAAACGCATCTACACCATGGGCAACGTGACCGTGGAGGCGCTGCGCGGCATCAACATCGAGATCCGCGCCGGCGAGTATCTCTCGATCATGGGGCCCTCGGGCTCCGGCAAGTCGACCTTCTTCAACATGGTCGGGGGCCTCGACAAGCCCACCGAGGGCAAGGTCTACATCGACGAGGTCGACGTCGCCCAGCTCGACGCCTACGAACTGGCCTGGCTGCGCTGCCGCAAGGTTGGCTACATCTTCCAGTCCTTCAACCTCATCCCGGTGATGACCGCCCTGGAGAACGTGACCCTGCCGATGGTCTTCGCCGGCCTCAACAACGACCAGGCCCGCGACAAGGGCATGGAGCTGCTCAAGCAGGTGGGGCTGGACAAGCGCCACTCGCACAAGCCCTTCGAGATGTCCGGCGGCCAGCAGCAGCGCGTGGCCATCGCCCGGGCGCTGGCCAACGACCCGGCCATCGTGCTGGCCGACGAGCCCACCGGCAACCTTGACCTCCGGACCGGCACCGAGATCATCGAGATCCTCCAGCGCCTCAACAAGGAGCGCAACGTCACCATCATCTCGGCCACCCACGACATGAAGATGCTCAAGGCCTCCGACCGGGTGGTCTGGATCCGTGACGGCCGGGTGGACAAGATCGAGAAGCGCGAGGACCTCGACATCCAGATCGCCTCGGTGGACGGCGAGCACTAGAAATTGCGGTGCAGCTTGGGCGGACGCTCTGACCCCGGCCGCCGGAATGCGACCGGATAGACCATGCGCCTGCGCACCACCCTTTTGACCGGAGTCCTCTATCTCTTCGGAGTCTTCGCCGCCCTGGTGGCCATCTATGCGGCCAACGCCCTGCTCGACAGCCAGGACGTCAGCATCCTCCGCGTCCAGTACCTGCTCCTGGGCCTGGCGGCCGTCACCCTGGGCCTGATCATCCCCCTGCGCTGGTGGCTCGAGTCCCTCTCTCGCGACCTCTTCTTCGCCCGCCGGCACCTGGAGACCGTCCAGAACCGCCTGGCCATCCGCGAGGAGGACGCCACGCTGCTGACCCGGATCAACGAGCTCACCGAGAAGTTCAGCGAGACCCGCAACCTCGAGGCCGTCCTCCACCAGGCGGTGAGCACCCTCAAGGAGGTGCTCCACGTCCGGATCGTCCTGCTGCAGCTCTACAGCCACGAGGACACCCGCTTCTTCCTGCGCATCGAGGAGGGCGCCCGCGACCTGGACCTGGGCGGCGAACTCTACGAGGACGTGATCGAGAAGGGCAAGTCCCGCCTGATCAACAACCTCCAGTCCACGCCGGAGTACGCCCACCTGGCCGGGAACAACTTCCACTCGCTGCTGGTGGCGCCGCTCTTCCGCTGGTCGCGCCAGGGGGCCAAGGAGACCATGGGGCTGGTGGCCGCGGTGTCCGAGGAGCAGCACGACTTCACCGCCCACGACCAGTACCTGATGACCGCCTTCGCCAAGCAGGCCGGGATGATCATCGAGAACGCCCAGCTCTACCAGAAGACCGAGGCGCTGGCCATCCGCGACGGCCTGACCAACCTCTACAACTACCGGCGCTTCAAGGAGCGGCTCGACGAGGAGCTCAACAAGTGCCGGGCCGAGGGGCGGTCGCTGGCCCTGCTCATGGGCGACATCGATCACTTCAAGCACTACAACGACCGCCACGGTCACCAGGGTGGGGACGCCGTGCTGCGCGGCGTGGCCGACATCCTGCTGCGCTCGACCCGCGGCGCCGACCTGGTGGCGCGCTACGGCGGCGAGGAGTTCGTGGTCATTCTGCCCCGCACCGACCTGGAGGGCGCCCGCGCGGTGGGCGAGAACATCCGCCGCCGCATCGCCGACGAGAAGTTCCCCGGCGAGGAGACCCAGCCGGGCGGGGACCTGACCATCACGCTGGGGCTGGCCGTGTTCCCGAACGACGGGCAGGCCGCCGACGAGATCATCGAGAGCGCCGACCAGGCCCTCTACGAGGGCAAGCGTTCAGGGCGCAACCGCTTGGTGGTCTACGGGGCGCCGTCGGCGCCTGGAGGCCGGGCCTCGGAGTCTTGACGCCGTCAGGCGGCGGTCTATAATCACGCGCAGAGGTCGATGGCGATGTTGACGAAGCGTACTGGCCGGCCCCGGCTCGATGAGCCTGTCCTGGTACTTAACCGTTCCTGGCTGGCGGTCAATGTTGCCAACGTTCGCCGGGCGGTCTGCCTGGTGGCCCTGGGCCACGCCTGCGTGGTCGACCCCGACCACTTCTCCACCCACAGCTTCGAGGACTGGCTGCAGCTCTCGGTCGGCGGAAACGGCGACTGCCTGCACGCGCTGAAGTGCTCCTTCCGGGTGCCGGAGATCATCGTGCTGACCCGCTACAACGGGCGCCAGACCCGGGGGCTGAAGCTCAGCCGCCGGAACGTCCTGGAGCGCGACGAGCACATATGCCAGTACTGCGGCAAGCACCTGGACAGCGCCAGCCTGACCCTCGACCACGTGGTCCCGCGGAGCCGCGGCGGCCAGACCGTCTGGGAGAACGTGGTCGCGGCCTGCACCCGCTGCAACGACCGCAAGGGCGACCGCACCCCGGACGAGGCCGAGATGGAGCTGGTCCGCACCCCGCGCCGCCCGCGCTGGGCCTCGAGCGTCACCGTGCGCCTCGCCGGCCGGGGCAAGCCCAGCTGGCAGCGCTTCCTCGACGGCACGCCGGGCGGCGGGGTGATCGTGGCCTGAGGCCGTGACCCACCGGCCCATTCTGCCCCCAGCATGAAACTAGAGCGCCTCGACCCCTGGCGCCTGGAGCTCCGCCGCTCCGGCGCGATGCTCGTGCCCGCGACGGTCTACGCCTCCACGCGGCTGAAGATCGAATCCGAGTCGGTCGCGCAGCTGGCCGCCGCGGCCTCGGTGCCGAGCGTGGTCCAGGCGCTGGCCACGCCCGACATCCACGTCGGCTTCGGCGTGCCCATCGGCTGCGTGATGGCGACCGAGAGCGTGGTCGTGCCCGCGGCCGTCGGCTACGACGTGAACTGCGGGATGCGGCTGCTCTCCACGCCGCTCTCGCGCGCTGACGTCCAGGGCAAGCTGCGGGATCTGGCTCGCAGCATCGCCCGGGACATCCCGCTCGGAGAGGGCAAGAGCAACGTGGCGCTCTCCCGGCGCGACTTCGAGATGCTGCTCTCGAAGGGCCTGGCGGCACTTCCCGAGGTGAAGAGCGGCTCGGACCGCTGGCTGGCCTGTCGGCGCGACGACGAGGAGCGCTCCGACGCGGGGCTGACCGAGGACGGCGGCTCGGCGGCCGGCGAGCTGCGCGCGGTCTCCAAGCAGGCCTTCGAGCGGGGCCTCGAGCAGCTCGGCACGCTCGGCGGCGGTAACCACTTCGTGGAAATCCAGGTCGTCGAGCGTGTCGATGACCCGACGACCGCGGCGGCCTGGAGCATCCGCGAGGGCCAGATCGTGGTCATGATCCACTCCGGCAGCCGCGGGCTCGGTCACCAGGTGGGCGGCGAGTTCATGAAGGCCGCCAAGGGCGGCGGCGCCGGGGGCTCGCACGGCGCGCTCGCGTGCCTCGAGGCCGAGAGCCGGCCCGGGCGCGACTACATTGCGGCCATGAACGCCGCCGCCAACTTCGCCTTCGCCAACCGCCAGATCATGGCGGCGCGGGTGCGCCAGAACTTC
>JAKLDR010000187.1 GCA_022703445.1 Planctomycetota bacterium
CGCTGCACCAGGTCGAGTACTACCTTCAGCTGGTCGAGGCCCTGGGGGCGGACGCCGGCGGCTTCGACCGCTCCCGGCCGGTCCGGCTGGACGCGCCCGAGGCCGCCCGGAAGCAGGTCGCCGAGGTGCTGGCCGCCGAGCGCAGGCGCCCTGGAGCGCCGCTCGTCGTCCTGGCCCCCTGCGCGATCGGGGCCGGCAAGGAGTGGGCTCCGGAGCGCTTCGGGCGGCTGGCCGGGCGGCTCTGGCAGAGCGGCCGCGAGGTGGCCCTGGTCGGCTCCCCGGCCGAGCGCGCCAAGACCGCGGCGGTCGCCGCCGCGGCCCGCGCCGCCGGAGGGGAGGTCATCGACCTGGCCGGCCGCAACAGCGTGGCCCAGATGGCCGCGCTCTTCGAGACCGCGGATGGCTTTGCCGGCAACGACTCCGGACCGATGCACCTGGCCGGAGCCCTGGGCCTGGCCGCCGTGGGCGTCTTCGTGGGCACCGATCCGGCGCTCTACCGCCCGCTGGGGCCGCGCATCGCGGTGGTCGGCGGGCCGGGGCAGGACCCGCAGCCGGAGGCGGTGCTGGCCGCGTTGGACGGACTGATGGGCGGCGGAGAGCGGGGCGCAGGGAGCGGGAAGAGGGAGTCCGCGGCCCCTGCCCGGACGCCCGATCCCGCCATCGACCGGGAGGTCCGCCCGTGAGGCCCCTGCGCGTCGCCCACTTCTCGACCCAGACCGGCTGGCGCGGCGGCGAGCAGCAGCTCGCCTGGCTGGCCCGCGGGCTCCAGGCGGCGGGGCACTCCTGCCTGGTCGTCTGCCACCGGGACGGCGAGATGCTCAAGCGCGCCCCGGGCATGGGCCTCAGCGCCGTGGGCGTGCCCATCCGCGGGGAGGTCGGCATCCGGGCCGTGCGCGAGAGCGCCGCTGCCCTGCGCGAGTTCCGGCCGGACATGGTGCACCTGCACGACGCCCACGCCGTGCTGGTCGGGTCGCTGGCCGCCAAGCTCTCGCGCTCCCCGGCCGTGGTGGCCAGCCGGCGGGTGGACTTCCGCATCCACAGCCGCTGGAAGTACACCTGGGGCATCGACCGGGTGCTGGCCATCAGCGCCGCGGTGCGCTCCGTGCTGGTGGAGTGCGGCCTGGACCCGGCGCGCATCGCCGTGGTCCCGAGCGGCGTGGACCTGTCGCGCTTCGAGTCCCTGCCCGACCGGGCCGAGGCCCGCAGGGGGCTGGGCGTGGCCGACGACGAACTGGCGGTGGGCATGGTCGCGGCGCTCACCGACCACAAGGGGCACAGGTACCTGCTCGAGGGCTGGCCCGCGGTGCTCGCGCGCCACCCCCGGGCCAGGCTGCTGCTGGCCGGGCGCGGCGAGCTCGAGGGCGAGCTCCGGGCCCAGGCGGCGCAGCTGGGCATCGCCGAGACGGTCCGCTTCATGGGCTTCTGCGGCGACATCCCCGGGATGCTCGCCGCGCTGGACCTCTTCGTGCTCTCCAGCCACCTCGAGGGGCTGTGCACCTCGCTGATGGACGCCATGGCCGCGCAGCTCCCGGTGGTGGCCACCGAGGCGGGAGGCATCCCCGAGGTGGTCGACCCCGGCCGCACCGGGTTGCTGGTGGGCGCCCGCGACTCCGCGGCGCTGGGGGCGGCCATCGTTGCGATGCTGGACGACTCCGCCGGCCGCGCGCGGATGGGCCGGGCCGGGCGCGAGAAGGCCCTGGCCGAGTTCGGGTGCGAGCGGATGGTCGAACGGACCGTGATGGTCTACGGCCAGGTGCTGGCCGCCAAGGGGCTGCTGTGAGTTCCGTGCGCTCCGCCCTCATCGTCCGCCTGAGCGCCCTGGGCGACTGCATCCACGCCCTGCCGGCCATCCAGGCCCTGCGCGCGGCCCGGCCGGACCTGCGCATCGGCTGGGTCGTCGACGATCGCTTCTCCCCGCTCTTCCAGGGACACCCCGCGGTCGACGAGCTTCACGTCCTGCCCCGCCGGGGCCCGGCCGGCAAGAGCTGGCTGGCGCGCGGCGCGTCCCTGCGCGACCTGGGCCAGCAGCTGCGCGCCTGCGGCTTCGAGGCGGCCGTCGACCTGCAGGGGCTGGCCAAGAGCGCCCTGGTGGCGCTGGCCAGCGGGGCGCCGCTGCGGATCGGGCTCTCCTCCGCCGCCGGGGCCAAGGAGCTTTCCTGGGCCACCTACAACTGCCGCCCGCCGGTGCCGGTCTCCGCGCGCCACGTGGGCGAGCGGAGCATGGCCCTGATGGTCCCCCTGGGCGTTCCGGCCGGAACGGCGTTGGCTGACCCCCACCTGCCGGTCAGGCCGGAGGCCGCGGCCCGGGTGGAGGCCGCGCTGGCCGGGCTGGTCACCTCCGGCCGCCGCTTCGCCGTGATCAACCCGGGGGCCGGCTGGGAGACCAAGCTCTGGCCGCTCGGGCATTTCGCCGAGCTGGCCGGCAGACTGCGCTCGGAGGCCGGTCTGGAGGTGCTGGTAAGCTGGTTTGGCCAGCGCGAGCGCGAGATGGCCGACCGGATCTGCGCCGGCGGCGGGGCCCGGCCGGCCGCCGCCACCGATCTGCCGGAGCTGGCCGAGCTGCTGCGGCGCGCGGCCCTCTTCGTCGGCTCGGACACCGGCCCGACCCACATCGCCGCCGCGGTGGGGACCCCGACGGTCGCGCTCTTCGGGCCGGCCGACTCGGTCCGCAACCGGCCGCTCGGACCACGCGTCGAGGTGCTGACCGCAGGCGGAGTGGACTGCGCGCCGTGCTGGCGGCGCAAGGCCTGCCGCCGCGGAGTGGTGTGCATGAGCGCCATCCGCCCCGAGGGGGTGTTGGCGGCCGCGCGCCGGGTGCTGGACTCCGGCAACCCGCAGCCCGCGACCCGCAACCGGGGACTGGCGTGATCGGCCGGACCCTCTTCCGCTACGTCCTGGGCGAGATGCTCAGGACCCTGCTGGTGGCGCTGGCCTGGCTGATGATGATCGGCGTGCTCGGCGTGCTGGTCCGGGCGCGCTTCACCAGCGCCGGCCAGCTGCTGGGCATGGGCGCATGCCTGGGCATGCTGCCCCTGCTCCTGCCCTACATCTTCAGCATGGTCCTGCCCCCGGCGGTCCTGGCCGCCTCGTGCAGCGTCTACGGGAGGCTGTCCGCCGAGAACGAGCTGGTGGCCATGCGCGCCGCGGGCATCTCCTGGCGCTCGGCTTCGGTCGCCCCGCTGATCCTGGGGCTGGTGGCCTCGCTGTCCATGGTGTGGCTCAACCTGGAGGGGTTCCGCTACGCCGCCGACTGGCTGACCGCCCGGGAGAGGAGCTCCGAGCTGGACGTCAACCAGCTGTGCCGGCCCGGGGCCTCGCTGCAGCTCGACTCGGGCGAAAGCCGCCTGGCCTTCACCTTCGGCCAGCCCGGCGACGGCGCCAGGCGCCCGGTAACGGTGATGTCCTCGGGGCGGAACGCCCGTGGGTTCCAGCTCATGGCCCGGGAGTTCGACGACCCGCTCGTCCGCACCGAGGAGCTGGGCCAGGGCCGGCGCCGGCGGTTCGTGACCTTCACGCTGCGCAGCGTCCACGTGGTCACCGACCCGTTCAACCCGCGCGACAAGGAGGAATTCGCCGAGTACCGCCTCCCGGAGATCGAGCTGCCCGCCGGCATGTCCCGGGGGCTGGTGGGCGGCAGCAACATGCGCGTGAGCCTCGGCGAGAACCTGGCCCAGGTCCGGGCCATGTCCCGGGAGCTGGAGAGGCGCTATGCGGCCATGGCCCTTTCGGAGGAGGAGGTGCGCTCCAGGCTGCTGGCCGCCGCGGCCGGTTCCGGGGGCGTCGATGCGGCCCTGGCCGCGCTTCGCGAGCGCGACGGACTGGTGCGCGGGACGAGCGGACTGATCGAAGACATCCGCGACGCGCGGGCCGAGGCCGCGCGCAAGCTGGCCTTCAGCTTCTCGCCGCTGATCTTCGCGCTCCTGGGTGTGGGCATGGGCGCGGCCGCGCGCAAGGCCAGCAAGCTGGTCAGCCTGTCGCTGGGCGTGGTCGCCGCGGCCGCCTACTACGGGGTGTGGGTGGGAGGGAGGGCCTGCGCCGACTTCGGGCTGGCCTCGCCCGAGCTGGCCGCCTGGTTGCCCAACGTCCTGGGCCTGGCCGCGGCCTGGCTGGTCGTCTACCGGCAGAACAGGAGCTAGCGCCGCCGTGCTCGGCCGCCGACTCGACCGCCACCTGCTGGGCAGTTTCCTGCCCCCCTACCTGGCCTGCCTGGCCGGGCTGGGCATGCTCATGGTCTTCTTCGACCTGTTCGAGCGCCTGGACAACTGCATGCAGTACGTCGGCCAGCGCCCGGAGGGGCTGGTCAGCGCCCTCGGGACGGTGGGCGTCTTCTACCTGGAGCAGATCCTGTCCTTCGCGGCCTCCTACGGCGGGCTCTCCGCCCTGGCTGCCGCGGCCCTGACCGTGGCCGCCCTGTCCCGCAACTACGAGCTGGTGGCCATGCGCGCCGGGGGAATCAGCCTGCGGCGCATCCTGCTGCCCCTGCTGCTCTTCGGGGCGCTCTCCGGAGCGGCCCAATTGTGGCTGGTCGAGTCGGCGGTCTCCTCGCTGTCCAGGCCGGCCGCCGAGGCCGAGAACGCCATCCACGGCCGCGTGGTGATGCGGGACGTGCGCATCGAGGAGAAGCGCACCCACCTGACCATCTGGGCCCTGGACGAGCGCGGCCGCGAGGAGCAGATCTGGAGTTGCCGCAGCCGGGTGACCCTGAACGCCCGCCTGGTCGAGGACCGGGGACGCACCGTCCGCGAGCTGAGCCTGGCGGTCTGGGAGGCCGGGCGCCCGGAGCACAACTACTCGCTGACCGCCAAGACGGCCCGGTGGGAGGACCGCTTCTGGAAGATGGAGGGCGGTCGCTTCAACATCCTCCGCGGCGACCAGGGCTGGCGGCCGAACTGCACCCGCTTCCGGCTGGGCATCTCGCCGACGGAGATCGATGCCGGCAGCCGGGGGCTCAAGGGCATGGCCACCCGGGACCTGTACGAGCTCCGCGACGACCCGGACGTGCGCGTCGAGCTCTGGCGGCGCTGGGGCCTTCCGCTTATCAACCTCACGCTGCTGCTATTGGGGCTGCCGCTGGCCGTGGCCGGCGGGGCGCGCGGCGGCAAGCTTCTGCCCCTGGGCATGGCCCTGATCCTGGGCGCGGTCTATGTGCTCTCCCTGGAGTTGGGGGCGGAGGTGGCCCGCAGTTCGGCGCTCTTCGACCTGCTGGCCCGCCACGAGGGAGCCAGGTGGCTGGTCGCGGCCGGGGGCGCGTCGCGGATGGCCGTGGACCTGGCCATGGCCGCGCCCATGCTCCTGTTCCTGGCGGCCGGCGCGGTCCTCTACTGGCGGATGGACCGGTACTGACGCCACGATGAAGGCCCGCGGTCGTCCTTGACCGCGGTTTGCCGTGGCGCGATAATCCGGCCGTCGGTCCGATCCGAAAGGAGCCTTCCCCTTGCCCGAGAAACGCGACAGCTACGAGAGCCCCCTGGTCGCCCGCTACGCCTCGCGGGAGATGGTCGCACTGTTCTCCCCGGAGTTCAAGTTCCGCACCTGGCGAAGGCTGTGGATCGCCCTGGCCGAGGCCGAGCGGGAGCTGGGCCTGCCGATCAGCTCCACCCAGATCGCCGAGCTGCGGCGCTTCGCCGACCGGGTCAACTTCGCCGCCGCTGAGCGGCTGGAGCGCGAGCTGCGCCACGACGTGATGAGCCACGTCAAGGCCTATGGACTGCAGTGTCCGAAGGCCGCGGCCATCATCCACCTGGGCGCGACCAGCTGCTACGTCACCGACAACGCCGACCTGATCATCCTGCGCGAGGCGCTCAAGCTCGTCCTGGCCCGCGTCCGCCTGGCCGCCGAGGCGCTCGCGGACTTCTGCCGGCGCTGGCGCAGGCTTCCGACGCTGGGGCTCACCCACCTCCAGCCCGCCCAGCTCGTCACCGTGGGCAAGCGGGCATCGCTCTGGCTGCAGGAGCTGCTGCTCGACGCCGCCGAACTCGAGCGGCGCCTGGAACTCGTGCCCTTCCACGGGGTGAAGGGCGCCACCGGCACCCAGGTGTCCTTCCAGCACCTCTTCGGCGGCGACGACCGCAAGGTCCGACGCCTGGAGGCGCTCGTTGCCCGGAAGATGGGCTTCGAGCGGGTGGTGCCGGTCAGCGGCCAGACCTACTCGCGGAAGCTCGACAGCCAGGTGCTCTACGCGCTGATGGGCCTGGCCGAGAGCGCCGCCAAGTTCGGCAACGACCTCCGGATCCTGGCCTCGCGCAAGGAGATCGAGGAGCCCTTCGAGTCCAAGCAGATCGGATCGTCGGCCATGGCCTACAAGCGCAACCCGATGCGCTCGGAGCGCATGGTGGGCCTCGCGCGCTGGCTGCTGGCCGCCGCCGCCGCCGCACCGCAGACCTCGGCGACCCAGTGGATGGAGCGTACGCTCGACGACTCCGCGCCGCGGCGGATGTACATTCCGGAGTGTTTCCTGGCCGCCGACGCCCTGCTCATCCTCTGGGCCAACGTGGCCGGCGGGCTGGTCGTGTACCCGAAGGTCATCCGTCGGAGTGTGGAGCAGGAGCTGCCCTTCATGGCCACCGAGGAGATCCTCATGGCCGCGGTCAAGGCCGGCGGCGATCGGCAGGAGCTGCACGAGGTCATCCGCCGGCACTCCCAGGAGGCAGCCCGCCGGGTCAAGGCCGAGGGGCTGGACAACGACCTGATGGCCCGACTGGCGGCTGACCCGGCCTTCGCCCACGTCCGGTCCACGCTGGCCGGCTCCCTGAAGCCGGAGAAGTTTATCGGACGTTCCGCCGAGCAGGTGGACGAGTTCCTGCGGGACATGGCCACCCCCGCCATCAGACGCCTGCGCCGTTTCCAGGTCCGCCGGGCTGAGGTAAGGGTTTAGAAACATGAGGGATGCGTTCGCAGGTGCAGACTCCGTGGATTGGCTGTTGAAAAGCGGGCTGCGGACCCGGCTTTCCGGATCTTCACTCCGGAACGGTGTGTTGCCTGTGGAAAACCAGTGGAAAATGCCGCCTGGGCCTGACGGCCGGTAGAGGCGCGGAGGAAATCGTGTCGAAATCGTCGGGAAAGCGCGTAAAGAAACTCCGCCACTTGAGCGACGAGGAGATCGCCGGCCACCTGAATCTGCTGGTTGGCAGGCTGATGTCCGCCGCCAGGGAAGAGGACCTGCTGGGCTCGGCGGACCTGACTTCCGACGCGGTGATCCCTCGCAGCCTTCGGGTACGCGGGTTCTACCTGGCCAAGGCGCCCGGGGTGGTGGCCGGTCTGACCATGCTGCCCGAGGTGTTCGGGGTCTTTTCCGGCGGCCGGCAGCGGGTGGAGTTCCGGCCGCTGGTCACCGACGGCCAGCGCGTCGGTGCCGGCGTCAAGATCGCCGAGATCCGCGGGCCGGCCCGCCTGATCCTGGCTGCCGAGCGCACCAGCCTCAACCTGCTCTGCCATCTCTCCGGCGTGGCCTCGCTCACCGCCGAGTACGTCGCCAGGGTGGCCGGCACGCGGGCGAAGATCTACGACACGCGCAAGATCACCCCGGGCCTGCGCCTCCTCGAGAAGTG
>JAKLDR010000188.1 GCA_022703445.1 Planctomycetota bacterium
ACCGGCATGGACTGGATCATGGAGAACGGCTCCGACGTCAAGGTGGTCGCCGACCTGGTCTACTCCAAGCAGCGCCGCTCGCCGGTGCGCTGGGTGATCGCCGTGCCCGAGGCCTCGGACATCAAGTCGGTCAAGGACCTCCAGGGCAAGCGCATCGCCACCGAGCTGGTCAAGGGCACCGAGCGGTACCTGGCCAAGCACGGGGTCAAGGCCGAGGTAGAGTTCTCCTGGGGCGCCACCGAGGTCAAGTGCCCGCGGCTGGTCGACGCCATCGTCGACGTCACCGAGACCGGCTCCAGCCTGCGCGCCAACAAGCTGCGCATTCTCGAGACGATAGTCGAGAGCCACACCCAGTTCATCGCCAACAAGGCCGCCTGGGCCGACCCCTGGAAGCGCGCGAAGATCGAGCGCCTGGCGCTGATGCTCCAGGGCGCCCTGAACGCCAAGGAGAAGGTGGGCCTGAAGCTCAACGTCGCCGAGAAGGACCTCGAGGCGGTGGTGAAGCTCCTGCCTTCCCTGAAGGGCCCGACCATCAGCCCGCTGCACTCCAAGGGCTGGTTCGCGGTCGAGACCATCATCGACGAGGCCGTGGTCCGGCGGCTGATCCCCGACCTCAAGTCCGCCGGCGCCGAGGGGATCATCGAGTACCCGCTCAATAAGGTGATACCCTAGACGGCAGACGGCGCTAGGCATCAAGCTGCAAGGTCAGCTTAGAGCTCAGATCAAGCTGGAACGGTCAAAGCCTGGTCTCTTCGGGATCGGAGGCTACGGCTAAGAACGTTAGGCGGTTCTCCTTAGCCACAGTCGCAAACACCTTGGTCTCCACCAGTTCGCGTGTCCAGGCAATCCTGCCGGCAGCATCTCTGGCCGGTTGGGCGCTGGCAAGCCCGCACAGCGCCAGACTACTTACCGTTCTGCAAGATGCAGGAATCCGGCGCGGGCTAACCAGAGAAGTGCCCCAAAGGCTGCCTCTGAAAGTCAAGAAGGCAGCGCCAGCCATGGCGGCAAGCGTGATCACGGCAATGCCCTCTTCCCCTAGGATTCTGAGCAGGTCGACGCGTCTGATCCGCCCCAGGAAGAACGGGAACCAGACAAGCATGCCCAGTGCCGCGCAGGACGCCAAGACCACGCTGATGACCTTGGCCCAGCGCATGAACTCAAGGGCGGGCAGGTCCTGGCCGAGTCTGCAGCGCAGCTTCTCCCAGACTTGTCCGACTAGTTTCTCGTCGGTCAACAGCGTCTCAAGTCTTGTGTCTGCAAGAATCGCACCTTCAGGCAGGTTGAGGTGAAGGCACAGCAGTCTCCGCACATCTGCAAGGGCCCGGTCGTAGACCGGGTGGCCGTTGTCTTCCGCTCCAGCCAATTGCACTACACATGCGGCCAAGCCTGCCGCAGTCGCGCCATCAAACTGGTCGGCGCCGAGCTCAAGGTCGAACTCGTCGTTGACGCGGTCGAGGATAGCCTGCCTGGTAAGATCGCGCCGAGTTGTGAACGCTTTACTCATTCAGAGATCCTCCGCTACGAAGCCGGATATTAGCGGGGCTGCCATGGCACGTCAATGGGTCCAACTGCAGCATCACCATTATCTTCCGAGAAGCTTCGGGCAAGGAGGGACCGGTGCGCGGGGCGGGCCGGTCGCTGCCGCACGGAGGGCATCGTGCCCTCCGTGCTGCCCTTCGACTTCGCTCAGAGCCTTGGCTATGGCCGTGAGCCTGTCGAACGGCGACGAAGCTGCTCTTTCGCCATCCATGGCTTCGAGCACCTTCGACGCCGAGCCCGGCCCGCCCCGTACGCCGGACCGAGGATGGCCGGAAGACGGAGGTGCAGCGCTGGGGGAGGAGTTGTCCGGCGCTTAGAACGCCGGAGGCCCGGAGGGCCGGGAGGCGTTCTCGCGCAGCGAGCGGCCAGGGATGGCCGCGAGCGGTAGGTCAACACCTCCCCCAGCGCTGGACCGGGACTCCACTGCAGCGCCGCAAGCTGGGGAGGCTCCAAGCAGCTCTCGGCAGCAAGCCCGTTGACAACCGCCCGCTGTGAATTAGCATCTGCTTGCGAAGGAGCACAGGCCTTGGCCGAGGTCAACTGGGAACCCGAGATCCGCGAGTTCGAGGCGCAGGACCGCAAGAGCCCTCCGCCGGCCGGCGCGGTGGTCTTCGTGGGCTCGTCCAGCATCCGACTCTGGGAGACGCTGGCCGCGGACATGGCGCCGCTGGCGGTGGTCAACCGCGGCTTCGGCGGCAGCACCATGGCTGACGTGCTCAAGTACGCCAACCGCATCGTCATCCCCTGCCGGCCGCGCGCCGTCGTGATCTACGAGGGCGACAACGACATCAACCGGGGAGCGACTCCGGCCCAGGTCGCCGCCGGGGCCGAGGAACTCGCCGGGATGCTCGCCGCTGCGCTGCCGGGCGTCCGGCTCTTCTTCATGGGCATCAAGCCCAGCCCCTCGCGCGTGCCGCTTTGGCCGAAGTTCGTCGAGGCCAGCCGCCTCATCGAGGACTTCTGCCGCCGCTCCGGCCATGTCTACATCGACGTGGCCCCGGGCATGCTCGACGCCTCCGGCCGGCCGCGGCCCGAGCTCTACGTCGAGGACGGGTTGCACATGACCGCCGAGGGCTATCGGGGCTGGACGGGCGTGGTGCGGCCGGTGCTGGTCGGGGTGTTGGGCGCGCGGGGGTAACGGCGTCGCCGTCTACTGCTTCGCAGCCATCAGCTTCGAGCCCAGCTGCATCCGGACCATGCCATGGAGTTTCTCGGAGGGCTTGGTCGGGCTCGGGTTGAAGGCCATGCCGAACACGTTCCGGCCCACCTGGATCGGGGTCATCACCAGTCCCCAGGGGAAGCCCCACCAGCCGAAGACCAGCGACAGCGCCGTGTTGCCTAGCTGCCGCTTGAGCCCGCAGCTCCGGCAGCAGATCTGGGGATGGCTCGACCAGCTGGTCATCACCAGGATGGACCAGACCCGGTGGGAGACATGCACGTCCACCGGGCCCCGGCCCTTGCAGATCGGGCAGGTGCCCTCGTGAATCTCCTTGGCGAAGGACTCGACCACCTCGGGCGGCACCTGTTCGGAGGCGACCGCCGCGTAGCCGCTGGAGAGACACTGGTTGTTGCAGAAGTGGTGGCCGCGTTCTTCGACGCCCCCGAAAAGGATGGTCGAGCCGCAGTAGCCGCACTTGGCCATTGGAAATCCTCCTCTAGACCATTGGGCGCACCGGCGCGCCGCTCTCTGCCCCCCAGTGTATGGGCGGGGCACCCGGAAGGAAGCGAAAGAGGACGGGAGTGCAACCGCCTCGTCCCCGCCCTTGACTCCCGCCCCCGGCGCGGCTAATCTTCGCTCTCGTAAGCCAGAAGGAGCGCCGCACCCTTGGCCGCCGCCATAGAGATCGTCGACGTCTACAAGAAGCTCGGGAGCCGCCAGGTTCTCGACGGGGTCAGCCTCTCCGTGGAGACCGGGCAGATCCTGGCGGTGGTGGGGCCGTCCGGCGTGGGCAAGTCCACGCTCATCAAGCACATCGTCGGGTTGATGAAGCCCGACAAGGGCGACGTGCTGGTCGAGGGGCGCTCGGTGGTCAGCGCCCGCCGGAGCGAGCTCGGCCAGATCCGCCAGTCCATCGGGCTGGTTTTCCAGGGCGCGGCGCTGCTCAACAGCCTCACCGTCGCCGAGAACGTGGGACTGCCGCTCGTCGAGCACACCAGCCTGCCCAAGGAGCGGATCCGCGAGATCGTCGAGGAGAAGCTCGGCCTGGTCCACCTGGAAGGCTTCGAGGACTACATGCCCGCGGACCTGTCCGGCGGCATGAAGAAGCGCGTGGGCCTGGCCCGGGCGCTGGTCCGCGATCCGCGGATCATCCTGTACGATGAGCCCACCGCCGGGCTGGACCCGATCATGTCCAACGCCATTGTGGACCTGGCCGGCGAGGTCCGCCAGAAGACCGGGGCCACCTCGATCATCATCACCCACGACATCCACACCGTCTTCCGGGTGGCCGACCGCGCGGCCATGATCTTCCGGGGGAAGTTCATCGCCCAGGGCACGGTGGAGGAGATGCGCAACACCCGGGACCCGGCCGTGCGCCAGTTCCTGGAAGGCAACACCCACGGGCCGTTGACCGATGACTGAACGGCGGTTGCGGGTTGCGGGTTGCGGGTTGCGGGTTCTGCACCTGCGCCTGACCGCCGGAGCCTTGGCAAAGACGATTTCACCTGCGTTCATCTGTGGCTTGCTGTGGTTGTCCGCCGGCTGCGGCGGGCCGCGGAGGACCGAGGCCCAGCCCGCGCGCGCCGCGGCGCTGCGGCCGGCCCCGGCGCCGGCGTCCCCGGCGGCGGCCTCCGCCGGCCCGCTCGGCGACCTGTCCGGACCGTTCTTCTGGTGGCAGGAGGCGCCCTCGGGCCTGGCCGAGTGGGGCGCCGTGGAGCCGTTCGCTGTCGGCTGGTCGCGCCCGGGAAATAGAGTGTCCATAATCCGCCCGCTCGGCTGCCTGCAGGACGAGGGCCCGGACTCGGTCCGCTGGGACTTCCGGGCGCTCTGGCCGGTGGTCTGGGCGGCGCGCAACGGCGAGAGCGGCCGGTTCAGGATCTTCCCGGTCGTCTGGTGGGACCGGCGCGTTGACCGCTCCGGCGGTGAGCCGGTCAGCAACACCTACTGGGCGGTCATGCCCGTCCTGTGGGGCGGCGCGGACAGTTCCCGCGGCAAGCACTTCGCGGTCTTTCCGGTCGGCGGGCTGCTCAAGGGCAAGCTGGGCACCAAGTGGATCCGCTTCGTGGCCTTCCCCCTCTGGGTGGACTACGAGGGCCAGTACTACCACTCCTGGAACGTGGTCTGGCCCGTCTTCGGCGCCTGGAGCGGGCCCGAGGCGCGCGGCTGGCGGGTCTGGCCGCTCTACGGCGTCGACGAGCGCGACGGGCGCTACCGCCGGGTCTTCGTCCTGTGGCCCTTCGGACACCACTGGCAGACCGCGCTGGACGCGCCGCATCCGGCCGAGACCTGGGTGGCCTTCCCGTTCTGGATGCGCTACCGCGGCGACTCGCTGGCCTACGACAGCGTGCTCTGGCCGTTCTTCGGCCGCCGGCAGGGCCTGAAGCCGGGGAACGAGTTCGTTGAGTGGCACGCGCCCTGGCCGCTGATCTCCTGGACGACCGGCCGGAGCGTCCACGGCTTCAAGGTCTTTCCGTTCTACGGACACCGGGTGGGTGCCAGCGGTGAAAGCCGTCAGGTGCTCTGGCCGCTCTACGTCAGCGGGACGGCCGACGAGGGCGTCAAGCGGGTGAGCACCGTCACCTCCGCCTTCGTCTTCAGGCACGTGCGCGAGGAGTGGCTGGAGCGCACGGTCGACGGGCGGCCGGTGCGCAGCCTGCCCCCGCTGCCCGAGGAGCGGCAAAGGCTCGCTGCCCTCCGCCAGCCCGGGGCCTACCCGGAGCCGGCCGGCCGGGGCGTGCGCCCGGCGCTGCCCGAGGAGACCCGCAGCGAGGTCAGCACGCTGCTTTGGCCGCTCTTTCGGTACAGCCGCAACGAGCACGGGGAGCGCTTCTTCACGACCCTGGAACCCTGGTGGTTCCGGAACCGCGAGACCTTCGACCGCGTCTACGGGCCGTTCTTCACCATCTACCGGTACGACAGCTTTGCCGACGGCACGGCCCGCCACCGGGCGCTCTTCAACCTCTACGAGCACGTGCGCGGACCGGAGGCGCGCCGGGTGCGGTTCTCCCCCGTCTTCGACTACTCGCGCGTCGGCCGGTCCGGAAGGGATATCCTCCGGCTCCCGCCCGGGAAGTTCGACGCGCCGGTGCGCAGGGACGCCAAGCGCTTCCAGGTGTTCGGCGGGCTCTTCGGCTACGAGCGGCGCGGCCGGGCCAAGCGCGTCAGGCTGCTCTGGATGCCGGTGGGCCGCAAACCCGCCGGCTGGGACGACCTGCCCGCGCCGAACGTCGCCCCGCCGGAGCCCGAACCCCGCATGATGCCCTCGGCGCCCATCTGGGATTCCGCCGCGTTCCGGGAGGTCCTGCCGGGGACGGCGGGTTCGGGCAAGCGCGAGGACGCCGGACCGGAGTCTCAGGTTCCGGCCTCCGTCCCCGGCCCCCGCAGCCCGGAACCCGCAAATCGGAAGCCGGAACCTGTAACCCAGCCGGAGCCCGCCAAGTGACCCCGGCCGCCACCCGCCGCCTGGCCATGCTCCTGGCCTGGTCCGCCGGCGCGGCGGCGTTGCTGGTCATTCTGACGGCCCTGGCTGGAGGGGACTCCGCGGTCAGGGCGCGCAAGGTTCTGACCTTCGCGGTCGTCGCCGAGGCGCTGGCCGCGGTCCTGGCGCCGCTCTTCGCCGCCGGGCCGGCCGCCCGGGGGCGCTTCTGGGCGGCGGCGGGGGCGGTGGCCATGCCGGTCGCCTGGGTCTTCCTGGGGTCCGCGCCCGGAGAGCTGGTCCTGGCCCTGGGACTGGACCGGGGCGCGCTCGGGGCGCTGCTCCTGGCCAAGCTGGTGGCCGCCTCGGCCGGCCTGGCCGCCGCGGGGCTGGTACTGGCCCTGGCGCGCCTGACCGGCCGCCCTCCGGCCGCCGCGGCCCTGGCCGGCTTCCTGCTGCTGGCCTTCGTCCTGCTGCCGATGTACAGTCTGACGGCCATCCGGGCGCTGTCCGCCGATGGCCGGACAGCCGCGCGCGACCGGCTGATATCGGCCGGGCTGCGCTCTCCGCCGCTGGCCGCCGCTTACACCCTGGCCGGCTCCGCCCGGCCGGCGGGCTGGGGATACCAGCCGCACACCTCGCCCTGGTTCTACCACCACTGGGTGGGCACCGACTACCCCCTGGCTCCCCCGTCGCCGGGCGAGCACCTGGCCGGCTACCTGCTGGCGGCGGTGTTGCTGGCCGGAGCGGGAGCGCTGCGCCGAGGCGCAGGGCGGGCTGATCTGGGCCCGAACCGCCAGGACGCCGGGAACGGGGCCTGAGCGGGCCGCAGGGGCAGTCCCGGCGGCCATTTTCGACTGACGACTGCAGATTGCAGATTTCAGAAGTACGGGGAGCGTGGCCGACCACCCCCGGCGCTTCTGCAGTCGTAGATCAGCAACCGGCAATCGGAAGTTCGCCGTTGTGAATCGGCCAACGTGTTGACGGTTGCGTGGCTCGGCCGCTGGCCGCATTGCCACTCAGGGTCATTTAATTCTCTGCGTATGAGAGACGATAAGTAGAAGACGACATCAGGGGGGCCTGGAGGAGAGTGGTGAGCGATTCGGGTCAAGAGATCACTCTATGGGATTTGCTGGGTCGGGTGAAA
>JAKLDR010000189.1 GCA_022703445.1 Planctomycetota bacterium
CGGTGACCGGGCCGGTGGGCACGCCGACCCCGACGCCGGCGCCGGTTACGACCCCGAAGCCTACCCAGCCTCCGCCTCCGCCGGTGACGACGCCCAAGCCGGAGCCTCCGGTGGTGACTGTTCCGGTCACGGTGCTGCCGACGACCCCCGGCCCCAGGCCGGACCCGGAACCCGAGCCGGCGGCCCCGCCGCCGCCCCCTCCTCCTCCGGCCAACCCGCAGTTCGCCGAGGCCCAGGCCGTCTTCCAGGAGGGGCTCGCCCACTACCGCAAGACCCGCCACGGCGCCCCGGACATGCAGCAGGAGCTGCGCGAGTCGGCGCGGCTCTTCCGCAAGGCCCAGGGCCTGCTGGAGGACGCCTCCAGGCGCGAGCCGAAGAACGGCAAGATCGAGAGCCTGCAGGTCGAGGTCAACCGGTTTCTATACGACTCGCTTAAGAGGCAGACGCTGTGAAGAATGCAGAATTATGAATGATGAACTGTGAAACGGGCGGCTATCCACCGCTCCTGGTTTCATCATTCATCATTCTGCCTTCTGCATTGGTTGTCTGTCGTTCCAGGATGATCGTCACCGGCCCGTGGTTGCGGAGGTCGACGAGCATCTCCGCGCCGAAGCGGCCGGTCTCGACCGGCAGCCCCAGCTTCCTCAGTTCGGCGACGTAGAGCTCGTAGAGGCGCTGGCCCTCGGCCGGCGGCGCGGCGCGGTCGAAGCCCGGCCGGCGGCCCTTGCGGCAGTCGGCGAGCAGGGTGAACTGGCTGACGGCCAGGACCGCGCCGCCGACCTCCTGCACCGACAGGTTCATCTTGCCCGCGTCGTCCTGGAAGATGCGCAGCTCCGCCGTCTTCTTCGCCAGGAAGCGCGCCTCCTCGTCGGTGTCGCCCTTCTCGACGCCGGCGAGGGCCAGCAGGCCGCGGCCGATCCGGCCGACGACCTCCTCGCCGACGGTGACGCTGGCGGAGTCCACTCGCTGAAGGACCACACGCATACTCAGTTGCCGCCCTTCCGTTGGCCGAGGGAGGTCAACGCCCAACACGCAACAGGCAACACGCAACATGCAGCGACTGGCGGAATGAAGACGTCTTCTTCCCAAGCCGTTGCGTGTTGCGCCTTGGACGTTGAACGCTGCATGTTCGCCCGCAGCCTCGCCCTCACCGCCCACCCGCCCGTATCCCCGGAGCGGCCAGCACCACGGCCCGGCCGCCCTTGGCCAGAATCGCGCGGAGCATGTCGCGGTCGGCGGCCTCCGGCCCGGCCAGGAGCGCCTCGGGCGCCGTGGGCTCCTCGCCGGGGCCCAGGACCCGCGCCAGGGCGTAGCCCAGGGCCAGCTCGTCGCCGGGGGAGCAGACCCGGACCTCGCCCTGGCCGTCGCGGAAGCGCGCGGCCCCGCCCGGCTCGACCCCGATCAGGCTCCAGCGCGCCAGGGCCAGGCGCTCGAGCTCGCCGGGGTCGGCGGTCTCCGGGCCCTTCTTCTCGAGCCTGGCTTGGAGCAGATCCAGGGCGTTCTTCGCCGCGGTGCGGATCAGCTGGTCCGCGTCCCCGCCGGCCACGGTGCGCAGCGTCACCGCCGCGCCCGGCCCGCCGACCGCCCCCAGCGCCGTGGCCGCCGCCAGGCGCACCTGGGGCAGCTCGCGGGCGTCCTGCAGCTTGCGCTCCAGGGCCGGCGCCGCGCCGGTCCCGGCGGCCCGGGCCAGCGCCGCGCAGGCCGCCGCGCGGACCACCTGGGAGCCGTCCTCCATGGCCTTGACCAGCTCGGGCACGAGCCTATGGCCCTCGAAGGGCGCCAGGGCCAGGGCCGCGCGCCGGCCCGGCTCGCCGCCCGCCCGCAGCTGCCCGGCCAGGGCGCCGAGGGCCGCGTCGCGCCCGACCAGCTCGAAGAGCCGGGCGGCCGCGGTCCAGACCTCGGTCCGGTCGCCGTTGAGCGCGACCGCCAGCATGGCCGCGCCCCGGTCGGTGCCCACCTCGGCGGCCAGGCCGAGCGCCCGGATGCCGCGCTGGCCCGACCGGTCCACGCAGGCGGCCGAGAGGTAGTCCCAGCCGCTGGCGTTGCCGGTGGTGCGGGCCAGGGCCGCCGCGGCCTCCAGGCGGACCTGCTCGTTCTCGGCGGCGTCGGCCAGGGCCTCCTCCAGCGCCCGGCCGGAGACGAGACCATAGCGCCCGCCGCCGCCCAGGGACAACGCCCGGGCCGCCGCGGAGCGCACCTGCCAGTCGCGGTCTTTGCGGAGCAGCCGGGCCAGCGCCTTCTCGACCTCGCTCCCGGGCAGCACGCCGCGGGCGGAGAGCTCGCGGGCCGCCGTGCTCCGCGCGTCGCGGTGGGGCGAGTCGAGGGCGGCCAGCAGCGCCCGCTCCGCGGCCGGGTCGGGGTAGCCGGCCAGGATCTCCACGGCCGCCGGGGCGAAGGTGGAGTCCCGCCGGACGATCCTCTCGAGCTGGGCCCGCGCCTCCGGCGGGTGCAGGCGCATGGCCGCCGTCAGCCCGAGGATGCGCTCTCCCGGCCGGCCGGACTTGAGCGCGGCCACGACCTCCTCGGCGGTCTTGGGCTCCTTGCCCCGGGGCGCGCCCAGCGGCCGCAGGGCCGCCTCGGGGAGCCTGCCGGGCACGGCGGCCTCCGCGGCCGCGTCCGCCGGAGCGGGCGCGGCGGGCGTCTCAGGCCGCCGCGGCGCCGGCGCCGTGCCGGCTGCGGGCGGCTTCGCCGGGGCACCCCCGAACGGCCAGCAGCCGCCCGCGACGAAGGCGGCGGCCAGGAGCGACAGCACCGGCAGTCCGACGGATCTCACTTGCGGCTCAGTTTCTCCAGCGCGGCCCGGCGCATGACCTCGCGCGGGGCGACCCGGCCGGTCCAGAGTTCGACCTGCCGGGCCCCCTGGGCCACGAACATCCCCAGACCATCGACGGTCCGGGCGCCCCGCTCCTTAGCCTCGCGCAGCAGCCGGGTCTCGAGCGGGTTGTAGATGGTGTCGAAGACCACGCTGCCCGGCCGGATCAGCTCGGCCGGCAGCGGCGTGGCGTCCACGTCCGGGTGCATGCCCTGGGGCGTGGTGTTGACCACCGCGTCGTAGGCCAGGTCCCCCAGCGCGTCAAGCGGCCGGAACTCGGCGCGGAGCTCGGCGGCCAGCTTCTCGCCGCGTTCGCGCGAGCGGTTGGCGATGACCACCCGCGAGCGGCCGCGCGCGGCCAGCCCCCAGGCCACCGCCCGGGCGGCGCCGCCGGCGCCGAGGACCAGGACGGTCTTGCCCTTCAGGCGGTCCGACGGATCGGTCGGATCCGTCCGATCGGTCCGATCGAGCCCGCGAAAGGCCCGGGCCAGCTCGCCGACCGCCGCGTCGGCGTCGGTGTTGTCGGCCAACAACCGGCCGTCCCGCACAGTGACGGTGTTCGCCGCCCCGATGCTGCGGGCCACCGGGTCGACCTCGTCGGCGGCGCCCAGCGCGGCCAGCTTGTGCGGAAGGGTGACGCTCAGCCCCTCGAAGCCGGAATCGGCGTGCCGCCGGATGAACTCGGCCGCGTCGGACCCGGCCGGCACGCGGAAGCTGACGTACAGCGCGTCCAGGCCCATGGCCCGGTAGGCGGCGTTGTGGATGGCCGGGGAGAGCGAGTGGGCGATGGGGTCGCCGATCACCCCGAAGAGCCGGGTCTGCGGCCCGATGCTCCGGGCGCGGTAGGTCCCGACCATCTCGGCGACCGAGAGCTGCCCCGGCGCGGTGCGCTCGTCGACCGACAGCGCTCCGTAGGAGAGGTAGGCCCCGAAGCGCAGCGCCGCCAGGCGGGTGGCCGCGCCGGCCTCGCCCATGCCGATGACGATGGCCGGCTTGCCGAGCTTCCCGAGCAGTTCGTAGAGCGCCAGGCACTCGAGCGGCTCGCGCGGGGTCACCGCCAGCTTGACGACGTCGGCGCCGGACGACTCGATGCGCCGGGCCAGCCCCTCGAGGTCGGCGGGCATGCCGGCGAAGTTGTGCTCGCTGACGATCACCCGGCCCGGGCCGCCGCGGACTATGCCCCCCTCGGAGCCCAGCTCCACGTCCACGTGCTCGGCGCCCAGGGCCAGCGCCCGGTTGAGCAGCGCCAGGCGCTTGCTCTCCTCCATGATCCGGCCGCTGCCCTGGTCCTTCCGGCGGAAGGTGACGATGACCGGCAGCGGCCGGTCCCGGAGCAGCGCCTCCAGGTCGAACTCCTCCATGAGGTCGAGCCGGAGCTCGGCCAGGTCGGCCCCGTCGGCGCGCGCGCGCAGCATGGCCGCGCGGGCCTCGGCGGTGGACTTGGCGTTGAGAGCGGCGCAGATCAGACCCATGGGGGCATTCTAGCCCGGCCGAAGCCGGCGGCAAGGTGCGGGGGCTCAGAGGTGCAAGGTGCAAGCTTCAAGGGACAAGGTCCTCAGGCCGAGGCCCGGAAGCCGGCCGGGCTCCCGTTTTCACTGCTCCTTGCACCTGGAACCTTGAACCTCAGACCTGCCCGGACGTCGCCTCAGTACCGGCACTTCCCCGCTTCGTCGAAGAGCGCGAGGATGTTGGCCGTGGGCACGTCCGGCTGGAAGTTGTGGCTGGGCGCGGCGATGTAGCCGCCCGAGGCGCCCAGGTCCCGGAAGCGCGCGCGCACCTCGGCGCGGACCTCCTCCGGCGTGCCCTCCGGGAGGGTGCGCTGGACGTCGATGGCCCCGTGGAAGGCCAGCCGCGCGCCGAAGCGGGCCTTCAGCTCCGCCGGGACCATGCCGGCCGCGCCGGGCTGGAGCGGGTTGACCACGTCCACGCCGCAGTCGGCCAGGTCGTCCATGATCTCGGAGACCGCGCCGCAGGAGTGGAGCATGGTCTTCAGGCCCGCGTCGTGGGCCTGCTTCGAGAAGGCCGCCAGGTGCGGCGCGAAGAACTCCAGCCACATCTCGCGGCTGACCAGCAGCCCCGACTGGGTGCCGAAGTCGTCGCCCATGAAGAACATGTCGAGGACGCCGCGGGTCTCGGCGAACATGGCCGCGTTGCAGTCGAGGTAGAATTTCGCGATGCGCGCGAAGAGCGCCTTGGCGAACTCCGGGTTCAGGGCCAGGTCCATCATGATCCGGTCCATGCCCCGGAGGTAGATGGCGGCCTTGAGCGCCGAGGTGCGGTTCAGCCGGTCGGCGGCGTTGACCAGGTAGTAGTCGCCCAGCCGCTCGGCGGAGCGGCGCATCGGGCGGAAGTCGAACCACTCGGCCTTGGGCCAGGGGTGGGTTTCGAGCTGCTCGGCCGATTCCATCCCGGCGAGCGGGTAGACGGTGACCTCGTCGTAGCTGCCGCCGCCGTAGGCCACCTTCTTGCGCCAGACCCCCCAGATGTCGCGCCAGGAGCCGTCGGCGGCGCGCTCGGGCTTGGGCCCGGCGTAGGCCGGTTCGAGGTAGCGCAGGTCGGCGCCGAGCTTCCGGAGCAGCGCCTCCTCGTCGGCCACGGCCAGCTCCCGGACCAGCCGGGCGGTGACCTCGGAAGTGGCCCAGTAGTCGACCGGCAGCCGGTCGGGGCTGCGGCGCCCGAGCGCGGCGCGGACCCGCTCCTTGGAAGTCATCAGTCCTCCTGCCCCTGGCGCATCCAGACCGCGAAGAAGTAGACCAGGGCCGCCGCCGCCGGCGCAGGGGCCACGGCCAGGAGCCATCCGTGATGGACGGAGCGCCAGACGATGACCGCGGCCAGTCCGGCCAGCAGCGCCAGGACCATGGCGATCACCCAGGGCCCGCGCCGGCCGGCCCACTCCCGGAAGCAGGCATCCAGCAGCATCCATCCCCAGAAGCTGAAGACCACCAGGCCGATCGCGGTCCACAGGAAGATGCGCGTGAAGATGGAGTCCTGGCTGGCCGAGAGCCGGTCGAAGAAGTCCTCGCCGGCGATGCGCCAGCCGCCCTGGTCCCGGGCCAGCTCGAACTCGAAGGCCTGGCCGACGGGGTCGGCGTGGGTGCGGTCGGGCTCGCCGCGGTCCTCGTACTCCCAGCGGATGATGACCGCCGCCCGCGCCCGGCCCGGGCCGAGCACCTCGATGTCGTCCGCCGGCAGCAGCTCGCAGCGGAAGTCGGTGTAGACGTAGCTGTTGAACTCGGCCTGCAGCTTGTCGAAGATGGCCTCGATCCTGGCCGGGGGCATGCTGGGGGACAGCAGGGTGCGGATCCGGTCGGCCTCGCCCTTGCGGAAGGCGTCCGCCAGGGAGTCGAAGAGCTGGCGGATGGCGGCGCGGTCCGCGGCGGTCAGGGCGGCCGAGCCGGGCGCCGCGGCCGGCTCGGCGGCCGGCGCTCCGGACCCCGCCGCCGGGAGCGCCGCGGCGGCCCAGGCCAGCGAGACGGCCAGCAGCAGCACCTTGAGGAACCGGCGGAAAGTCCGGACGAGTTCGGCCATGGTGTATTCCTTCTCTCCGCTGGCCAGCACCCTGCGGATCAGCTGGAGGCGCCGGACGGTCCTGTCGCCGAAGAGGTGCTGGCCACCCGGCGTGGTCCCCTCTTCACGGATCAGCCCGATGACCAGGTAGTCCTGGATCTGGCGCCGGCTGCAGCCGCTGCGCTTCGAGAGCTCGCCGACCTTGAAGAGCGCCGGCCCGGACCGCTCAGCCATCGAAACCCTCCAGCGCCGGGATGATACCCGTCCGGAGGCCGGGGTCAAGGATGGCGAACGGGGCACAGGGCTGTTTCAGGAAGCAATGGCCACGGTCGGCGAATTCAGACCACATGGGACACGGGGGACACGGAGCCGTTCGACAGGCCCTTCGGCAGGCTCAGGATCCTGGGCAACGTCGAAGGGGACAACCCGGGGCAGTTGTCTGCGGAGATCTCCTCTGGCCAGACGTGGACTGCAGCCGCGGACGACAAGCTTCCGCTGTCCTCTGCGTCCTCTGTGGCTGGGTATCTTCGTTTCCTGCAATGGCCGTGGCCTGGGCGCGGAGAACTGGCTGCTAGTCGGCCTTTGCCGGCGATTCGGCCGGCGGCGGCGCGGTCCGGGCCGGCGGCTTGGGATTCAGGTAGAAGCCCAGATCGCCGCTGTCCCAGATCTCGAAGTGGTCGGTGCCGATGGCCAGCACCGAGACCTTGACCGGCTCGCCCAGGGCCTGCCGGAAGCAGGCCGGCGGCAGGAACAGCCTGCCCCGCTCGGGCTGCACTTCGACGGAGGCCTCGATCATGCCCTTCCACGCCCCGTAGAGCGGGGTTCCGCGGCGCACCGCCACCTGGCCCAGGAAGGCCTTCCACTGGGCCGGTGTGAAGACGTAGACGCAGCGCCCCTCGGGGACCGACCCGCGCGCGGGCTCGCAGACC
>JAKLDR010000019.1 GCA_022703445.1 Planctomycetota bacterium
ACCCGCCGGTGACCATGCGACCACCGAGCGATGAACCGCCCAGCACGCCGGTATGCCGTCCCCAGCTACCCAGCAACGTATTGGTTGCGTTCGAACTGCGCCCCGCCTTCTGGAAGCCGGGAGCGCCGCCAGGCAGAGAGGGATGCAGAGGATCGAAGGCGCCGATGCCCGGCCCAGGAGCCGCCGGAGGAGCCAGCCAACCCCAGGTCACGTCGGGAGCGCCGCCCCAGTCGAAACCGATTTCCTCGAGCAGGCCCTGCTTGACGTCCAGGTACCTGGCCTCCACGTGGACCTGCAGGGTCTGCGACTTGCGGAAGTCCTCGAGGAGCTGGCTGATCTGGAGCTGCACTTCCGGCTGATGGAACACGATGATCTGGCCGTTCTGCTCCTGAATGCTGGTGCCGCCGACGCCCCAGCTGGCCGGCTGGATCACCCGCTTGATCATGTCCTGCAGGGAGCCGGCCGGAGTGATGGGGGTGTCGATGGCCGGAGTCACAATGGCGCCGCCACCGCCAGCACCGCCGGCCGCACCGCCGGCACCGGTCTGTCCGGCGGGCAGTCCCAGGATGGGCCCCGGGAAGCTCGGGATCGGGTTGGTGAGGTCGCGGACGTCGTAGATCTTCTGCTGGAGTTCGCCGGTCAGCTTGTCCGGCGTGGAGATGAAGATGGCGCCCTGCTTGAGCGTGTAGTCAAGCTTGGCCATGCGCAGGATCCACTTGAGCGCCAGGCTCAGCTTGGTCCGGCTCAGACGCAGCGTGATGGGCTGCTTGGCACTCGCCCCACCGGCCGCAAACGCCGCCGGATCGGGGATGATGTTGACGTCGGTGAGGCCCTGCAGGTACTTGATGCACTCCTCCAGCGGCTGCTCGACGAACTCCAGGGTCACTTCCTTGTCCAGGGCCGCCCGGATGTTGCGCATCCAGTCCGGCTCGGCCAGGCGCTTCTCCTGCTCGGACTCGCGCCGGCTGATCTCCGCCCAGTCCTTGGGGTAGACCAGGACCGGACTGTACGGCACCATCGCGGCCTGGGAGAGCTCGACCCAGTCGCGAACCGCCTCGCTCTTGAGGTCCGCCGTGCGCTCGGCGCGCTTGCTGATGGACTTCCACCGGCAGGCGGTTTCAAGCTCGACGGCCGCGGTGTTGGTGGGATCCAGGTCCATCACCCGGCGGGCCAGGCGGGCAGCCTCCTCGTAGTCGCGCCGGGCGTAGAGCATCTCGGCCTTGTCCATGAGCGTCCGGACCTGGCGGCGCAGGAACTCCTGCTCGCGCTCGCGCTGCTTGAGGGCCTCTTCTCCGGCCTTGGCGCGCCCCAGTTCGGCCAGGGCCACCTCGCGCTTCTTGCGCTCCTTGAAGACCTGATCCTGGAGCTGCTCAATGTCCTTCTCGAAATTGCGGACCTGGACCCTGGGGTCCATCCACTTGACGATCTCCTTGGCCCGGGCCAGCTGGCCGTCGGCCTCTTCGAGCTGCTTGAGCTGCTCGGAGAGCACGTCGCCGCTCTTAGCCAGTTCCTTGGAGCCGGTGGCGCCACCGTAGAGAACCCGGGCGCGGTCGATGTGCCCCTCCAACTCGTTCAGCTGGGCGTAGCGCTCGATGCGGTCCTTGACTTCCAGCTGCTCAACCGCGCTCTTGATCCGAGAATGGCGCACGGACAGCACCGCCTCGGCAAGCTGGAGCAGTTCCTTGGCTTCCTGGTTGGAGGGATCGAGGCGAACGGCCAGTTCCAGCTCCTGGCGGGCCTCCGTGTACAGCCGGTTCTCGTACAGCCGCTTGCCGAGGGCGCAATACATCGCAGCCCGCTGCTTGCGGTCGGTGGCCGACTCCACCTCGGGGGCCGGCGCGGCCTTCTCCATAGTGTCCAGAAGGTTCTGGGCGCGCGGCGCGGCAGGCGCCTCGCCCTTGGGCGCCGGGGCCGGCTCGGCCGCGAGGGCCGAGGGCAGGACCAGGGCGAACAGGATCGGGAGGCAGGCTCTCATCGTTATTCCTCCTAGCGCTCAGAACAGCTTGCGCTCTTCCTCTTCGAAGAGCAGGCTTCTGGCGGTGACCATGATGGCCAGGTTCTCACGCTCGTTGTCCTTGAGGTTCCAACGGAACAGGCGCCCCAGGACCGGGATGTCCATCGCCGCCGGTACGCCGGCCTCGGCGTTGAACTGGACATCGCGCATGCGACCGCCGATCAGAATGATGCCGCCGTCCGGGATGGTCGCCGAGGTGCGGACCCGGATCTGCGAAACGACCGGCAGCTGCACGCTGACCGTGTTGGCCGTGACGGTGGTGCCCGTCCCGGTGCCGGTGGAGGAGATGGTGGTCGAGTCGCTGGTATCCATGCGATCCAGCGTGGTGAAGGACGGGCGCAGCTCCATGGTGATGTAGCGCCGGTCCGCGGATACGATGGGGCGGACGTCGAAGACCACGCCGGTCAGCAGCTGGCTGACCGTCGGGTCGGTGGTCGTGCCGCTGGCCGAGGCACCGGACACGAAGGACTGCTGGGTCCCGATCCACATGTGGGCCCGCTGCCCGTTGTGGACGACAAGCTTCGGGGCCTGCAGCTCGGTACCGTTGTCCTTGACCCGCAGCGCGTGGGCAACCGCCCGAAGCTGGAGCGCCTCGAGGAAGTGCATCTCGGCGCTCAGGCCCGGCACTTCGCCGTCGGCAACCGCCTGCGTGAAGAAGGTGCCCAGCGGAGTGCGGTCAGGCGAGACCTGGAGGTTGTTGTTGATGATCGAGGCCGTGGTCTGCAGGCGCCCGCGGGTGTGCGCCCCGGCGCCGATCGTGTTGGTGGGGACCTGGGGGTTGGCCAGGTCCATGGTGCCCCACTGAATGCCGATGTCCTCGAGGAGCCCCTCGCGGACCTTGAGGAGCCGACCTTCGACCACCACCATGATCTTCTGGGTCTGCCGCAGATCGGCCAGCAGGCTGGAGATCATCCGGTGAACTTCCGGGCGCTGGACCACGACCAGCTTCCCGTTGCGCTCATCGATCGAAGTGCCCTTGCCCGGCTGCCAGCTCTCCGGGCGGACCCGCTGGGTGATCATGTCGCGGATGCTGGCCGCGGTGTTGGTCGGCGCAACCGGGGGCGGCGCGAAGACCGGCAACCCGCCGCCAGCGCCCGCCGAGAGATCGGTCTCCGGGCCCGGGAAGTCCGGAATCTGGAGGGTGAGGTCCTGGACGTCGTAGATGATCATCTTGACGTCGGGCTTCAGGTTGTCGGGCGTGGAGATGAACACCGCATTGTCGCGGAGTTCGTAGTCCAGCCCGGCCAACTTCAGGATCCACTCCAGGGCCAGCGAGAGCGTGGCCTGGTTCATGCGCAGGGTGATCTGGCGCTCGCCGCCGGCCTTGGCGGCAGGGTCCAGGACCATGTTGACTTCGCTGACCGACTGGAGGAAGTTGATGGCCTCGCTCAGCGGGGCCTGGACGAACTCGAAGTTGACCTTCTTCTCGAGCTTGCGCCGGATCTGCGCCATCCAGTCAGGCTCCACCTCGCTGGTGCCGGTCGACTCGTCGCGGCGCACGATCTGGAGCCAGTTGTCCGGGTACACCATGGCGGTTGAGTACGGCACGCCGGCATCCTCGATGCTCTGCATGGTGCTGGCCCGCTCGATGCGCGTGTTCTGGTAGATCAGCGCCTCGTTGGCCCGGTGCTTCTTCTCGCGGCTGGAGGCGCGCAGCGACAGGGCGTCGCCGTTGCCCGGATCGAGCTTGAGGACCTGCTCGCAGATGCCCTCGGCCTCGGCATACTTGCCGTTGCGGGCATCGAAGCGGGCGCGGTCCAGCATGGCGTTCACCGTCTGCCGGAACTGCCTGGCCTCGCGCTCGCGCCCGGCCATGGCCTCCTGCTGGGCCCGCTCGCGCTGGAAGGCAGCCAGCTCACCGCGCAGCTCCTTGCCGCGGTCCTGGGCTTCGCCCTTGGCCACCTCGATCTTGCGACGCAGACTGCTCAGGTCCAGCTGGTGCGGCATCCACCGGATGATCTCCAGGGCCCGGTCATACTGCTCGACCGCCTTGTCGGCGGCAGCCAGCTGCCGGGAGAAAACCTTGTCGCGCGCCTGGTTGTCGTCGCCGGGCCGTGCCGCACGGCTCTCTTCCCTGGACCGGTTGCCGGCATCGACGACGTTCTGGATCTCCAGGAGCGCCTCCTGGGCCTTGATTCTCTGGACCGTCTCCAGCTCCTGGAGGGCACGGCGAACGGGGTCGAGCCCCATGCCCAGGATTCCGCGGGTCTTGGCCGCGTACTCGGCAGCAGCCATGTGGCGAGGAGACACACGCAGGGCCTCGTCAAACTTGACCAGGGCATCCTCATAGCGGGCGTCGTCGAAAAGCTTCTTGCCGGCGGCGAACAGCACCTCGGCCTGTGGGTCCGGGGCGCCTTCCTTCTTCTCCATCTCGGCGAAGAGCTGGTCAAGGCGGGTGGCCGGAACCGCAGGCTTGGCCGGCTCGGCTACCTTGGGAGGCTCAACCTTCGGAGGTTCGACTTTGGGCGGCTCGGAGACCTTGGGGGGCTCGGTCACCTTCGGCGGCTCTACCTTGGGAGGATCGACCTTCACGACCGTCACCGGCTTGGGCTTGGCGGCGACCTTGGGAGGCGCCTTGGAGACCTGGCCGATCAGATCGTCTACCAGAGGATCGGCCGCGGTGACCTTCACTGCGTCCTTGTCGCCCTTGGAGCTCTGGCACCCCCAGGCCACAACCACCGCTCCCAGAACTCCCAGGACCACCCACAGGCTGAGTCGACCCTTCATGTTGGGCTCTCCTTTCGCGGCCGCACCAGACAACATCTCTGACTGGTCCGTCTGGCTGTTCGCTGTCAACTGACAGGGCTTGTCAAAGCCCCGCATCTCCCCCAAACAACCTCTTCTCTTGTCTCCGACGGGGCCATCCCCGCCGGAATTAGTGGAAAAGCCGATGCTTCAGGCTGCCCGGAAGCCAAGCCTCACTGCATGCCTCCGGGGGGACCGCCAGGCCCGCCGCCAACGCCGGGAACTGCGCCACCCGGCACCGGAGGCTTCTCAGGCGCCGGCGGCCGGAACTCGCCAGGGGCCGGCGCCCCGCCCGGATTGGGAACCACGATCGGGGCAACGGCGGGCGGAGCCGGGACCGGCATAGCGCCAGGAGGAGGCCCCGCCGGAGGAACCGCCGCCGGCACCTTGGGGACCACCGGTGCGGGACCGACCGGCCCGACCGCCGGCAGCGGAGCCGGAGCCTTGGGATCCGCCGCCTTCGGCGAAATCTGCAGGCCCTTCGGCCACCACTCGTCGGCCCGTCCGTAGATCACGTGGACTTGGCCGCTGTGCTTGTCGCGGATGGTGGCGGACTGCACCCGTTCCGGAGCCACCTTCCTCTTCACCTTGACCAGCACCATCTTGCCGGTCTTGGGATCCTTCTGGTATTCCTCGACCTCCACTTCCTTGTCGATGAACTTGATGTCCAGATCAACGAGCGTGGCGGCCGCATCTATGACGTAGGTGATGAGCTCCCTTTCCGGGCGCTCCTGTTTCTCGCCCTTGATGTCACTGCCCTTGTTGATCCGCTCGACCTTCTCGACCCACTTCTCTCGGGCCGGGATCCAGCGGCGCATCGCGAAGGAGCCGCGCACGTACTTGCCGTCCTCGTCCTGCTCGAGCCCGTTGAGGCGGATCTGCACGTCGCTGGGCAACTCCACCTTGGCAACCGCCGAGAACTGGGTCACAAACGGCCCGCCCTTCAGGAGATTCTCCTCGGGCGGAGCGCCGGCCAGCAGCTTCTGGACATACGGCTTGAGCTCATCCGGAACCGCCAGGAAGTTGGCCTTGTCGGCGGGCAGCTTGACCAGCCCCTCCCTTTCCTTGCCGGACTCTCCGCCCTTCCACTTGGCAGGGAAGATGGCCAGCGTGCAGGCCCTGTACTCGTAGGGGGTCCGCGGCGGAAGCGCGTCGACCCGCAGCTGATATCCGGCGGCCGAGGCGGTGATGCCCGCGGGCATCGATCCGGCCGTCGCACTCCCGGCGATGGCCGCCATGGGTTCCGTCGGCCACTTGGCCTCGGAGGCCGGCTTGCTCCAGATCAGCAGCCACTTGCCCTGGGCGAACTTGTCGCCTCCGAAGACGAAGTTGACAGACCCGTGCCCCACCCAGACGTCCCCGGCAGCCGCGCTGGGCGGGCTGAGCTCGGCGGTGAAAGTCGGCGGAGGATCGATGGCGAAACCCATCACGTACGGCGGACGGGGGAAGAACCTCCAGCCGATCAGGGACTGCGACAGCTCGCCCTCGCTGCGCCCGATGTTGGCCGAGAAGGTGCCGGCGTAGTCCGGCAGTTTGCCGGTCTTGATCGTGTTGTCGCGCAGCGCCTTCTCGACGGCCACCAGTGAGGTCTCGACCGAGGTGACATTGATGGTCTGCTCGCCGGCGGGCGTCAGGCGCCAGGCCACCAAGGCCACGCAGGCGGCGATAAGCAGAACCGCGATGATTTTGTCAAGGTGGTCCTTGATCTTCTGCATCGTCCGGACACCTCCACAGCCTGCGTCAACCCGGCCGGTTCCCCGGCCGCCAACCCGGCGGGGCTATTACTCCACCCTGTCGAGCTTCTCGTCGAACTCCGGCACAATCACCATCATCTCGGCGACCACCGGCCATTCGTGGTAGCGGTGTCCGCCGTCCCTGGGCAGGTCGGACGGCTTGAGCAGGGGGACATCAGTGCGCCAGTCCGGCTTGCCCAGCGGCCGCTCGACCACCAGCCGCTCCACCCAGCAGGCGAATGGCCGATTCTCGGCCTCGCCGATCCTTTCGATCTTGGCGATGAGGTCCGGCACCACGGCGGCGTGGCACTTGACCTTGATGACGAAACCGTTTGGCCGATAGGGCAGGCCCTTAGGCTGGGCCTTGGTGCCGGCCGTGTCGATGAACGCCAGCGAGTCGATGCCCTGCACCCGGCGTTCGCGCATCTCCGACTTCGACTGCAGCCTGCCGTCCTCGAAGCTGTCGTTCACCAGGGTGCTGACATCGGCCTTCGCCCGGCAGACCGCCTGGAAGATCAGGCGCCTCAGGAGCAGGCGTTTGAGGATCAGATCCGTGACTTCCTTCTTGTCTTCCGCGTATCCGCTCCAGCGGCCATCCTCCAGCCAGGTGCAGGTGGAACTGCGGTCGATCACGCTCTGCCTGAAGTCCATGCACCCCTTGCCGAGGGCCGCCTCCAGCATCTGATCGGACTTCTGGTCCTGCCCGGCCTTGCCCTGGGCCCCCACCACCCACTGGAGGAACTCCAGGTGATCCACCGGTGGAGGCGGATCAAAATCCTTGTTGCCCTTGCCGCGGGCAACGTCGACGGCGAATTGCATCGCCTTGAAACTCTTGAGGAACTCGGCCCGCTCCTCGTCGATGTCCTTGGCCACGATCTCGCAGGCCTTCACCGCGTTCTTGTTGGGAATGTCCTTGAGATTCCCGGTGAGCGGATAGAGCTTGTAGATGGCCTTGTCCACATCGCGGCTGAGCAGGGACTCCGGCAGCGCCTCCCCCAGCTTCTTCTCCTCGTCGGTGAGCTTCCCCTCGTTCTTGGTGGCCAGTTTCTCAGCCCACTTGCGAATGGTGGTGCTGGGCTGGCTTACTCCATTGATCGGCTCACTGACACTGGTAAGCCTGGCGGCCAGGAGATCCCGGTGCAGCACCTTCTGCTCGTTCTCGACCACCTTGGGATGTATCAGTAGGAAGTACGCCGCCAGCGAACCGCCGACGATCACGGTCCAAACGGCCCAGAAGACCATGCCCTTGTTCATGGGTTCACGCTCCCTGCGCCAGCGGCGGCCTCCCGCGTCTTGCCGCCAGCAGCCGCCGCGGAGACGGGGGCGTCAGGCACGAACTGCCAGACGGCCCAGAACGTCAGCGCGTTGGTCTGCCTGTCGGACTTGGTGCCCCAGTCGAAGAACGAGAGCTTGACCTGCTTGGGAGGACCGCCGACCACCCAGCGGGCCTTCGCATCGGACATCACCGTCTGGAATCCGGGGACGCCCTTCAGGACGCCCTCGAAGCGGTTGAAGTTCTCAAACGAGTCGCCCCGGCACTCGAACTTGGCCGCGACGTACATCCTCTTGGCCTTCCTGGCCTGCGCACTCTGCAGCTCCCTCTCCTGGGGGAAGTCCATCTCCGGACGGGACGTCAGGGCAACCAGCGGGTTCTCCCAGGACATGTAGAAGGCGGCCAGGACGACCTCGCCCTCGCGATGCTCGGGGAAAGCATCGCCCTGGTTCAGGGCAGCGGGCGGAGGAACCACGGTCAGGCCGCGGTTGTGGGTGTCGACCGCCTTGAGCAGCTTCTCCAGGACCTCGCTGTACTGACCGCGCTCGGCCCCGATCTTGGACCAACGCTGCAGCTGCTCCCGGCGGGGCTTGGAGGCCTTGTCCTTGGCGTCGACTTCGTTCTGCTGCTTGGCGACGTCGTTGAACCTCTGGCACATCTTCTCGATCTGCTCGTCGACTTCCTTGCTCGCCCCCTGCGTATGCAATCCGAGGCAGGTCACCGCGCCCACAATGGCGGCGGCCACTGCGCCGTAGAAGTACCGGCGGACACCGGCCTGCTGCTCCTTGACCAGCGCCTTGGGCAGCAGGGACATCTTGATCCTGGCCAGGCCCAGGGCCTGGAGCGCCAGGCCAAGGGCCGCGCCCATGCCCGGGAACTCCTCGGCGAACCAGGTCGTGTCGACCGCCGGAGACACCGACACCCGCTGCGGCGCACTGACCAGTTCGACGTCCATCTCAATATTGCGGGAGAGGAACTCGACCAGGCCAGGCAGCGCGAAGGTGTGTCCGATGCCGAACACCCGGCCGATGCGCACGTCGCGGGAGAGAGACTTGTAGTAGCCGGCGGTCCGCTGGATCTCCCCGGCCAGGCTGCGCAGCGTGGGCTCGACCACCTGGAACATCTTCTCGGCCTGCTTGCTCTCGCCGATCTTGAGCTTGAGCCCTTCGGCCTCGGCGTGGGGCATGCGGAACTTCTGCTCGAAGACGTGGGTGATGTCCTCGCCGGCGATGGGCAGCGGCCGGAACCAGAAGCTGTTGCCGTGCAGGATCACGAAGTCGGTGACCTTGGCGCCGGCATCCAGGATCAGGCTGGTCTCGGCCGGACCCAGATCGTAGCTTACGTAGTTGAGAACGGCGACCGGGCTGGGCGCCAGACCGACGACGTTGAGGTTGAACTCGCGCAGGCTCTCCAGCAGGCGGTCGACTATCTCCTTGCGGATGGCCACCAGGCTGACGGTCGACTCTCCGCCGGAGCCCGAGGGGGACACCTGGTAGTCCCACACCACTTCCTCGAGCGCGAACGGCACCTGCTGCCGGGCCTCGTAGTTGACAATTTCGGCCACCTTGCGGTCGCCGACCGCCGGCAGATTGAACGGCCTGAAGAAGACCTGGTTGCCGGGCACCGAGAAGAGGACGGGCGTGTTGCCGAACTTCTTGCGCTTGGCCAGTTCGGCGAGCGCGGCCCTGACCCGCGCCGGGCGGGTCGAGTCATCCTCGCTGTGCTCGATCTCGACGACGTCGAAATCGACGACGGCGACCCCATTGCCGGTCCTGTTAAGCTTGACGGCCTTGATGGTCGCCGAACCGACGTCCAGGCCCCAGGCTACGGTCCTTCCGAACATGGTGACCCGCCTCCCGGTCTGCCCAACCCTACAATGACCAAGACTGTCCGGCCACGACTGCGTGACCGTGCGCCCGCGCAGGGACGCACTCCGGCCATGGGAATCCCAGCCGGAGGAAGCCCTTAATTAGCCGAAGCCGCGGCCCATGTCAAGGTCTTTTCAACGCGGCCGGCAGGCCCGGAGCAGCGCGCACCAGCGCCCCCGCGACGGCTCCGGAAAAGCGTGCGGCAGGTCCTTGACGCCTTCCGGGCCCCGCATATACTGGCTGGTGCCGGCCGGCGACGGCGGAGGCTCTGCCCTCCGGCCATCGGCCAGGCAGCCAGGGAAGAAGGAGCACGCCAAGTGCAGATTTCCGTTACCGGCCACGGCATCGAAACATCTGAAACCCTGCGCGAGTTCATCGAGGACAAGCTGTCCAAGATGGACAAGTTCGCGCGCATCATGAAGGTCCAGGTGATCCTCCGCTCCGTGCCCAAAGGCGGGCGCAACGTGGAGGTGATCTGCCACCTGGTCCATGGCAAGTCCCTGGTGGCCAGCGCCAGCCACGACGACACCTACGCCGCGGTCGACCTGGTCGCGGACAAGCTCCAGCGCCAGCTCAGCAAGGTCCAGGGCCAGCGCCGCGAGCGCCGCAGCGACATCCGCGAGGCGCGCCGCTTCAAGGAAAGCCTGGCGACGACCGAAACCGCCAGCGACGACGAGGCAGACGAAGCCGAGGAAGAGGGCTAGCCAAGGCCCCGCCGGACCGCAGTCCGCGGCCCGGCTCCAGCGCTCCGAGGTTGAGGAACCGAAGCCATGAAACTCTCAGACTTGATCGACTCCAAGGCGATCGTGAGCGAGATCCAGGCAACCACCAAGGAAGAGGCCATCAAGGAACTGGTCGACGCCCTGGCCGGCGCAGGCAAGGTCGATCCCAAGGACAACAAGAAGCTGACCGCCGCGCTCATGGCCCGCGAACAGCTGGGCTCCACCGGGATCGGCCAGGGGCTGGCCGTGCCCCACGCCAAGCACAACAGCGTCGGCAACCTGGTGGCCGCCTTCGGGCGCTCCAAGAAGGGCATCGACTTCGATTCGCTCGACGGCGAGCCGGTGCACCTGGTCTTCCTGCTGCTGTCCAACAAGGAGGCTTCCGGGCAGCACCTCGAGGCCCTGGCCTACATCACCAAGCTGCTCCGCGACGACCTCTTCTGCCGCTTCCTCAAGGAAGCCAAGGACCACGCCGAGCTGATCGACCTCCTCAAGGAGGCCGATCAGAAGCTGGCCGCCCAGGGTTAGCGCCCGCCCGACTTCAAACGACCGGGGCCGCAGTCGCGGCCCCGGTTTCTTTTTGGAGATGCCTCGCAGCGGCTACTCCAGCGGCCACCACTCCCCGGCGACGCCACCCGCCTCCGAACCGCCCGGACCGACCTGGAGCGTGCTGCGGCTGGAACTCGAACTCGCGCCCCGGAAGAGGAACCCCAGGAAGGGCAGGTCCATGAGCAGCGGAACCCCCGATTCGCTGCGATAGGTCGAACCGCCGGTCAGCCCGGCGGCATCGCCAGAGATGGAGCGCCGGGCAAACTCCGGACCGGCAACGCGGAAGCGCGTGCTCTGCGGGTACTCTCTCTCGCCTACGCGGTAGGCCCAGAGCAGGGTCATGGACCTGGCCTCGAGCGCCTCGACGGGCAGCTCGAAGACCAGCACGAAGGCCGCCTCGCGCCAGGTGCCGATCTCGACCGGGCCCTCCAGGCTCCTGCCGCCGCGGCGGACGCGGACCGGGGCCATGCCGCGCGCGTCTCCGCCGGCAGAGAGCAGCGTGTTGCCGGGGGTGAACCGGATGCTCTCGGCGCGCTTGTTCCGGAACTCTACAACCGCCCCGATCTCGGCTCGCCGGCCGTCGCGTTCGGAGCGCACCAGCGGGGAAAGCGCCGCCACCACGGTGGCGTCGTTGTCAGCGGCCTCCGGCGGGACGCGCGAGCGCACGCCCACCAGCCCGTCGCGGCCGACGGCCTTGCCCTCGGCCGGGCGCCAGTAGGCCTCGCGCGGCGCGCAGCCGGCGGCGACAAGCAGCGCGGCGCAGGCCCCGAGCAGGACCGTCCGCGGACTTGATCTCACTGGACGGCCGGTGCCGGGGCCGGCGCGGCCGGAACCGCGGGCTTGGCCTCGGGCGCAGCCGGCTTGACCCGGTCCATGTCCTCGTCGAACTCGTCGCGGTGGGTGCTCCACCACTTCTCCCAGGCCTCGCGGGAGCCGAAATCCTCGCCGGTGAGCTTCTTCAGCTTCTTCTGGACCTGCTTGCCGTAGGGCGAGTCCTCGTGGCGCGGGATCAGCCAGTCGACCTGCCCCTTGTAGCTCTTGGAGTGCAGGCGGATGAAGCGCACCAGGGCGCAGGGCGCGTCCCAGCAGACCTTCTGAACGGTGTAGAGCGGCACGACCATGACGTAGTAGCCGACCATGCCGAAGATCTCGCCGACCTTGAACGGCAGGAACGTGAACGAGGTCAGGCCCAGGGTCGGGATCGGCAGGGTCAGCACGCTGATCACCGCGCCCAGCGCAAAGCCCGGCACGTAGAGGACCCAGCCGACTATCACGCCCGTGCCGTCGACCACGATGCTGGCGTCGTCCGGGAAGGGGCCCCAGGGGTCCCAGAACATGCCGCCGATCAGGACCGGCCCGCCGGGCGTCTCCCAGGACGCGGCCGCCGGACCCCGGCTGGGGGCCAGCCCCGCGCGCAGCGGCAGGGCCGCGACCGGCGCGCCGGCATAGCTGGCCAGTTCGATGCGTTCGGGCAAGGCCGAACGCTGGCTGGAACAGCCGGCCGCCAGCGCCAACAGCAGTGCCACCGGAACCAGGACCGTCCGTCCGTGCATAGGCGCACCCTCCGTTGCGATCCCCCGTCCGACCGTCATGAGTATAGCCGGGGACGCCCCCCGGCGTCAACGGCGGGGCCATTATAAGGAACGGCCCCGGCCTCCCCGACCCGGCGGATCGCACCTGCACTTGCGTCCGGGCGTCCCGGCGCTAATATGTGTCCAAGTCCCGCCGCGGCGGAAAGGCGCCGGTGGCGGGCATGAAGGTTGCCGAAGCACCCAGTCATAGCGATCGACGGCCCGGCCGGGAGCGGAAAGTCCACGGCCGCGCGTCTCCTTGCCCGGAAACTGGGCTACACCCACGTCGATACCGGCGCGCTCTACCGCACGGTGACCTGGCTCGCCATCGAGCGCGGCGTCGACCTCGCCGACGAACAGGCCCTGGCCGCGGTGGTCCCGGCGATCCAGGTGCGATTCGAACCCTCGGCCGACGGCCAGAGGGTTTTCTCCGGCTCGCGCGACGTGTCCCGCGAAATCCGGACTCCCGAACTCACCCGTCAGGTGCGCTTCGCCGCGGCCTCGCCGCTGGTCAGGAAGGCTCTCGTACCGGTCCAGCGCGACTTCGCCGAGCGCGGTCCCTGCGTGATGGAGGGCCGGGACATCGGCACGGTGATCTTCCCGGACGCCCAGGTCAAGTTCTACCTCGACGCCCCGCTGCGGGTCCGCGCCGAGCGCCGTTGGAAGGAGCTGACCGCCGCCGGAAAGACGGTCACGCTCGAGGAGGTCGAGCGCGAGGAGGCCGCCCGGGACGAAAGCGACCTCAGGCGCTCGACGGCGCCTCTCAGGCGCGCCGACGACGCCATCGTCGTCGACACCGGCCGGTTCGACGTCGACGGGATGGTCGAGCACCTGGCCGGGCTCGCCGCCGGGCGGCTGGGGGGCGGCAGGCGATGACCCTCTTCTACCGCTTCTGCCGGCGCCTCTGCATCATCTTCTGCCGGGGTTACCTCCGACTGAAGACCTGGAACCTCGACCGCGTGCCGACCACCGGCGGCGTGATTCTGGCCTCCAACCACCAGTGCTATCTGGACCCGCCGCTGGCCACCTGCCTGATCCGCCGGCAGTGCAACTACCTGGCCAGGAGCACCCTTTTCCGTTTCGCGCCCTTCGCCTGGCTCATCCGGAACGTCGGCGCGGTGCCGCTGGAGCGGGGCGAGTCCGACGCGGCCGGGCTGCGCCGCGCGGTGGACATACTCAGGGCCGGGCACCTGCTCATGCTCTTTCCGGAGGGCACGCGCACGAGGGACGGGGCGCTGGGCCGGGTGCAGTCCGGCGTGGCGGTGATCGCCATGCGCTCGGGCGTCCCGGTGGTCCCCACCTTCATCCACGGGGCCTACGATGCCTGGCCGCGCTCGCAGAGGTTCCCGCGGCCGCGGCGGGTTGGCGTCTTCTACGGCGCGCCGATCCAGCCTCCGGCGGAGACCGAGGACCGCCGCGGGCACAAGGAACAGGTCAGGAAGCTCACTGCCGAGATCCAGGCCGGGCTGGAAGCGCTCCAGCGCCAGGCCTTCGAAACCATGCCGCTGAAAGGTCGGTCCGTGCCGAAGACGGTGCGGAACGGGGACGGCAAAGACGGACCGCTCCCCGGCGATCCCCCGACCACCGGCGGCCAGTCGACGGACGGCGCCCCGTGCGGCGCCGCTCCGGAAGTGAACGGGAACCGTCTGGAAGTCGGCTCGCGCGGCTAGGGATCGGCTCGGGCGCGCCGGAGGAAGGGGAAGTCAGTCATGGCCAAGCCAGAGTTCTGGACGAGCCCGACGGGGCTCAAGGTCGAGGAAGTGGAGGCCGAGGTCAAGGCCGCGATGGAGGGCATGGACGCCAAGCAGGTCATGGCCCTCTGCGAGAAGTCGGTCAGCGAGTTCGCCACCGGCTCGATCGTCAAGGGCACGATCATCGGCCAGGCCGGCGACGACGTGGTCGTGGACATCGGCTACAAGTCCGAGGGGTTCGTCAACAAGAACGAGTTCGACACTCTCGAGCAGATCGAGCCCGGCAAGGAGCTCGAGGTCTACCTGGAGAGCGTCGAGGACGCCTCGGGCCTGGTGGTCCTGTCCAAGCGCAAGGCCGACCGCATCCGCGGCTGGGAGCGGGTCATCCAGAAGCACAAGGTCGGCGACACCGTCAAGGGCAAGTGCGTCCGCAAGATCAAGGGCGGCCTGCTGGTTGACGTCGGCGTGCTCGTCTTCCTGCCGGCCAGCCAGGTGGACATCCGCCGGGTCGGCGACGTCGGCGAGTACATCGGCCGGGACATCGAGGCCAAGATCATCAAGATCGACGAGGAGCGCCGCAACATCGTCCTCTCGCGCCGCAAGCTGCTCGAGGAGGACCGCGACAAGATGAAGAAGGAGCTCTTCACCACCATCCGCGTCGGCGAGATCCGCCGCGGCGTCGTGAAGAACATCACCGACTTCGGCGCCTTCATCGACCTGGGCGGCGTCGACGGCCTGCTGCACATCACCGACATGTCCTGGGGCCGGGTCAACCACCCCAGCGAGGTGGTCAGCGTCGACTCGCTGGTCGAGGTCATGGTGCTGGATTTCAACCCCGAGCGCGAGCGCATCTCGCTGGGCCTCAAGCAGCTCACCCCCAACCCCTGGGAGGCGGTCCCGGAGAAGTACCCGGTGGGCACGCGCATGAAGGGCGAAGTGGTCAACATCATGCCCTACGGCGCCTTCGTCAAGCTCGAGGAGGGCGTCGAGGGCCTGGTCCACGTCTCGGAGATGAGCTGGACCCGCCAGGTGACCCACCCGAGCGAAGTCGTCAACGTCGGCGACATGGTCGACTGCGTGGTGCTGGACGTCAACACCGAGCGCCAGGAGATCAGCCTGGGCATGAAGCAGACCGAGGCCAACCCCTGGACCAAGGTCCAGGAGAAGTACCCGGCCGGCACCAAGGTCAAGGGCAAGGTCCGCAACCTCACCAACTACGGCGCCTTCGTGGAGATCGAGGAGGGCGTCGACGGCCTGCTGCACGTCTCGGACATGTCCTGGACCAAGAAGTTCACCCACCCCTCGGCGCTCCTGAAGAAGGGCGACGAGATCGAGGCGGTCGTGCTCGCCGTGGACCAGGAGCGCAAGCGCGTCTCCCTCGGCCTCAAGCAGCTCGAGGACGATCCGTGGCAGACCACCATCCCGCAGCGCTTCCAGCCGGGGCAGACCGTCAAGGGCAAGGTCACCAAGCTCACCAGCTTCGGCGCCTTCGTGGAGATCGACGGCGACCTCGAGGGCCTGCTGCACGTCTCCGAGATGTCCTCCGCCAAGGTGGCCAACCCCGAGGACGTGGTCAAGCCCGAGCAGGAGGTTGAGGTCAAGATCATCAACGTCGATCCGGTCGGCCGGAAGATCGGCCTGTCCCTGCGCGCCATGACCGAGCCGGACCGCCAGTACCAGCAGACCAAGGGCGGCAAGCCGGTCCCGGCCGGCGAGGCGGGCATCGCCGACATCGCCCGCTACCGCGCTCCGGACTCCGGCCGCCTCGGAGAGACGCTGGCCGACTCGCTCGGCGCAGCTCTCGACGCCGGCAGCAAGAAGGACGAGGAGGAGCAGAAGTAGCCGCCAGACACTGACCGCGCCAGCCGGGGGCGGGCGGAAACGCCCCGCCCCCGGCAGCGCGGAGACCCCGCTATCAGGGGGAACCGAACCGTGCCGGAACGTTTCCCGTTGCAGACCGAGGACGAGCAGCGGCACCTGGGCGTGGCCCGGAGGGGATGCCGTGCCTGACAGGTCACCAGCCTGCGACCTCCGCTCCGACACCGTCACCCGGCCCACGCCGGCCATGCGCCGGGCCATGAGCCGCGCGGCGGTCGGCGACGACGTCTTCGGCGAGGACCCCACCGTCCGCCAGCTCGAGGAACTCGCCGCCGGGACCGTCGGCAAGGAGGCCGCGCTCTTCGTCCCCTCGGGGACCATGGGCAACCTGCTGGCCGTCATGATCCACGCCGAGGACGGCGAGGTCCTGCTCGGCGACTCCAGCCACATCCGCCTCAGCGAGTGCGGCGGCCACGCCCGCCTCGCCGGTTCGCCGGCCTGGCCGCTGGCCACCGACCGCTTCGGCCGCCTCTCTCCGGCGGACGTGGCCGGAGCGGTGCACGGGGCGAACGTCCACCAGGCCCGGACGAAGCTCCTGTGCCTGGAGAACACCCACAACTTCTGCGGCGGGACGGTCATCTCCGCCGAGGAGACCGCCGCCATCGTCGCTCCGGCCAGGAAGGCCGGGCTGAAAACGCACCTCGACGGCGCTCGGATCTTCAACGCCGCGACGGCCCTGGGCGTCCCGGCGGCGGCGCTCGCCGCGCCCTTCGACTCGGTGATGTTCTGCCTGTCGAAGGGGCTCTGCGCGCCGGTCGGCTCGATGCTCTGCGGCTCGCAGGCGTTCGTCGCCGAGGCCCGCGCCCGCCGCAAGATGCTCGGCGGCGGGATGCGCCAGGCCGGGGTGCTGGCCGCCTGCGGGCTGATCGCCATCGAGGAGATGACCCGCCGTCTCGCCGAGGACCACGCCAGCGCCCGGCTGCTGGCCGAGGCCCTGGCCGGGCTCCCCGGCGTCGCACTCGACACGGCGACCGTCCAGACCAACATGGTCATCTTCGGTTACCGCGGCGCGCGCGGCCGCGACGCCGCCTGGCTGCAGCGGGAGCTGGCCCGGCGCGGCGTGCTCGCCCTGGTCCTGCCGGCCGGCGGCGAGCCCCGGATCCGCCTGGTCACCCACCGCGACGTGAGCCGCGCCGATTGCCGGCGCGCGGTCGGGATCTTCCGCGGGCTTCTGGCCCGCCAGGAGTCGCCATGAGCTCTCTGATGGTCAGCATCTCCGGCGTCCGCGGGGTGGTCGGCGAGACCCTCACCCCCGAGGTGGTGCTGCGCTGGGGCCAGGCCTTCGGCACCTACATCAAGGGCGGCCGGGTCGTGGTCGGGCGCGACACGCGCGTGTCCGGGGAGATGGTCAAGCACTCGGTGCACGCCGGGCTGCTTTCGGCCGGCTGCGCGATCATCGACCTCGGGGTGGTGACCACCCCGACGGCCACGCTGATGATCGAGGAGCTCGGCGCCGACGGCGGCATCGTCATCTCCGCCAGCCACAACCCCATCGAGTGGAACGCGCTCAAGTTCTTCAACGCCGACGGCCAGTACCTGGACGCCGCCGAGGGCCGCGACCTGCTGGCCATCGCCGAGCGCGGCGAGTTCCGGCGCGCCAAGTGGCACCAGATCCGCGAGGTCGAGCTCAACGGCCGGTCCTCCGACGTGCACCTCACCAAGGTGCTGGGCATCGTCGACGTGGAGGCCATCCGCGCGCGGCGCTTCCGGGTGGCGCTGGACTCCTGCAACGGCGCGGGCGTGGAGATCACCGCCCGGATGCTCACCGAGTTAGGCTGCGGGCTGGTCCGGATCCACTGCACGCCCGACGGCCTCTTCCCGCACGACCCGGAGCCGTCCTTCGAGAACCTCCAGGACCTCTGCAAGCTGGTCCGCGCCGAGCGCAACGTCGACGTCGCCTTCGCCCAGGACCCCGACGCCGACCGCCTGGCGGTGGTCAACGAGACCGGCGACTTCATCGGCGAGGAGCAGACCCTGGCGCTGGTGGCGGACTACGTTCTCAGTTCCCAGTTGCCAGCTCCCGGTTCCCAGTCACGGCAGGGAACTGGGAACGGAGAACAGGGAACGGCCAACCGTTGGCGCCCCTCCGTCGTGATCAACATGTCCACCAGCCGGGTCATCGAGGACATCGCCGCGCGCCACGGCGCGGCCTGCGAGCGGGTGGCGGTCGGCGAGGTCAACGTCGCCCGCCGGATGCGCGCCATCGGCGCGACCATCGGCGGCGAGGGCAACGGCGGGGTCATCGACCCCCGCGTGCACTTCGGCCGCGACAGCCTGGTGGGCATGGCCCTGATCCTCGAGAGCATGGCCAAGAGCGGCCGGAAGCTCTCCGAGTTGGTCGGCGCGCTGCCCCGCTACCACATGAGGAAGACCAAGGCCCAGTGCCCGCCGGAGAAGCTCTCCGCGGCCATAGCCGAGATGCGCCGGGAGGGCCAGGCCTCCGGGGCGAGGATCAGCGAGCTCGACGGCCTGCGCCTGGACTGGGCCGACGCCTGGGTGCACGTGCGGCCGTCGAACACCGAGCCCATCGTGCGGGTAATCGGCGAGGCCGACGGCGAGAAGCGCGTCGAGGCGCTGGTCGGCTCATTCGTCGCGCGCGTCCGCGAACTGGGCGGCGGGGGAACCCCGTGAGCGAACCGGCGGCGACCGCCCCCTGCCGACGCGGGTCCGCCAAGCGCCACGCGCTCCTGGCCGGCTCGCTGGTCATGCTGGGCGTCGCCGCCCTGGCCCTCTGGACCGGCTGGGAGGTGGCCGCCGGCCAGGGCCACAAGGCCGGAGGCGTGCTCCTGCTGGCCGCCTCGGCCGTCACGTTGACGGCCTGCGGCGGGCTGCTCAGGCTCCTGAGATCCCGGCGGCTGGAGCGGGCGGCCGGCCGCGCCTACGCCACGGGGCAGGCGGCGCTGGCCGGCTGGCCGGACTGCCGGGAACGCCGGGACAAGCTGGTCGTGCGCTGCGGGCATCCCTCGCTGCGCTTCTGGGTGACGCCGGCCGGGCTGGGCCTGTCCGCCGCCCTGCTGCAGTGGCTGGGCTCCCGGGACTTCAGCCCCGGGGAGCTCGTCCTGAGCCTGATGCCGGCGGCGGCGCTGATGCTCCTGGCCGGGGCCTGGGGACCGTCGGGATGGAAGCTGACCCTGGACGGGGCCTGCCAGAGCCTCACCTGCGAGCGCTTCGGACCGTTCCGCCGGGTGCGGGACGCCGCCGCCAGCCTGCCCACCGTGCAGACCATGCGCGTCACCGAGGCCCGTCCCGGCCGCGCGGTGCTGACCGTCGGACTGACCCGGGGCATGGACTGGCAGTTGGATCTTCCGGCGGACTGGCCGCCGGAGCTGGGCCGGGCCCTGGCCGCCAGGCTCAGGCACCTGGCCGGCATCAACGAAACGGGCCTCCCGGAGGAAGCCGAGTCGGCGGGTTCCGCCGCGGCCCCCGGGAAGGCCGAAGCTGCTTCGCAACCGCAAGTGGAGGAGAAGAAGTCATGAAGAAGGCGCCGAAGGTCATCCTCATCTCCCTGGCAGTGGTCGTCGTCCTGGTCCTGGTCGTCGTGGGCATAGTCATCCTCTCGCTCAACTCCATCGTCAAGACCGGCGCGGAGAAGGGCGGCACCTACGCCCTCAAGGTCCCGGTGCGCCTGGACTCCGCCAACATCTCGCTATTCGGGGGCTCGGCCGAGCTCAAGGGCTTCTCGGTGGACAACCCCCCGGGCTACGACCAGAACAAGAAGGCCATCCGCTTCGGCGAGGTCCGGGCCAGCGTCCGGCCGGGATCGCTGTCCGAGGAGGTCATCGAGATCCCCGAGGTGGTCATCCGCCAGCCGGAGATCTCCGTGGAGGGCGACCTCAAGGACGGCTCCAACATCCAGAAGCTGCTCAAGAACCTCGAGGAGACGGTCGGCTCGGGCGGCGCCGGCAAGCCCCCCGCCGACAAGCCGGCGCCGGGCGGCAAGGATGAGGGCCCCGGCAAGAAGCTCAGGATCGGCCGGATCCTGATCGAGGACGCCAAGGTCAGCCTCGGCGCCACCTTCCTGGGCGGCGAGGCCGGCAGCGCCACCCTGCCGAAGATCGAGCTCAAGGACATCGGCACCGGCCCGGGCGGCGCCACGCCGGCCGAGGTGGCCAGCAAGGTGCTCAACGCCATCCTGCTCGAGTCCTCCAAGGCCTCCGGCAAGGTCGGCGACGCCATGAAGAAGTTCAACGATCAGGCCGGCGTCCTCAAGGGCCTCGGCAACGATGTCAAGGAGACCGGCAAGGGCCTGCTGGACGGCGTCAAGGGCATCTTCAAGTAAGGACGGCGGCTCGGGCGACAGCTCCAGGCAGCCGACCCGCCCCGGGTTGGACCGGAGAGACGGTGGAGACCGGACCATGAAGCCTGTCAGAAAGGTCCTGTGGGCCGCGCTGGTCCTGCTGGCGGCGGCCGCCGCCGGCGCCGGATGGTTCCTGTCCACCCTGGACTCGCGGGTGGAGAGCATGATCGAGGCCACCTCCGGCGAGTACCTGGGAGTGCCGGTGGAGGTGCAGTCCGTCCGGGTGTCGCTGCTCGACGGGCGGGCGCTGCTGCGGGGCTTCGGGGCCGGCAACCCGGCCGGGTTCGCCACCCCCCGGTCCTTCCGCGCCGGCGAACTGGCCGCCTCCTTCGAACTCCGCTCCGCGTTCGGCGACCTTGTGACCGTGCCGGAGATCCGCGCCCGCGGCCTAGAAATCACCGTCGAGGGCGGCCCGGGCGGCTCGAACCTCGCAGCCATCGTCAAGAACGCCAGGAAGGTGTCCGCGGAAAAGCGCCGGCTCTGGGAGGCGACCGGCGAGCCGCCGCCCCGCGAGCGGCTCTACCGCGTCGGGCGCATCGTGGCCGTCGACACCACCGTCCGGCTCTCGGCCACTTTCATGGGCGGCCGGGAGGCCAGCTGCGCCATTCCGAAGATCGAGCTGACCGACCTGCCCGAGGAGATGACCGGCGGCGAGATTCTCGGCCAGCTGGTCGAGGCCATCCTGCGCGACTCGGCCAAGAGCCCCGGCCGCATTGGCAAGCTGCTGGGCGACCTGACCGTCCAGGCCGGCATCGCCATGGTCGAACGCGCCGTGGAGGGCGCCGGCGAGGCCGGCAAGACCGCCCTGGAGGGCGCCGGCGCCGCGGCCCGGGAGGTCGGCTCGGGCATGGGCCAGGCCGCCAAGGGCGTGGGCGCCGGGCTCGGCGAGGGCATCGTCGGGGTCTCCGGCGGGGTCGGCGAGGTCGGCAGCGGCATGATCCGCGGCGCAGGCGGCACCGCCGAGAACGTCGGCAAGGGCATCGGCGGGGCCGTCGAGCACGTGGGCAGCGGCATCGGGGCGGTCGGCGGCGGGGTGCTCAAGGGAGCGGCCGGAGTGGTCAAGGGCGTCGGCTCCGGGGCGGTGGGCGCCGTGGAAACCGTCAGCGAGCTCTTCCGGCCGGGGACCGGGGAACCCAGTAAGCCCGAGGAGAAAGGGGCCAAGCCGTGAACGAAACCCGCCACCATCCCTTCCTCAGCGGCCGGCTGGTGGACCTGGCCCCCCCCGAGATGGAGAATGCCGAGGTCCTGGCCCGCTGGCTCAACGACCCGGCGGTCTGGGTGCCATTCGCGCGGTTCTGGCCGACGAACGTCGAGGGTGAACGGCAGTGGATCTCCGGGCAGCTCTCGCGCCGCGACGAGATCAACTTCCTGATCTTCGAGCGCTCCTCCGGCCGGCCCATCGGCATGGCCGGGCTGCGCAGCCTGGACGCGGCCAACGCCACCGGCCGGCTCGGGGTGCTGATCGGCGAGCAGTCCGACCGCGGCCGGGGGCTGGGCACCGAGGCGGTGCGGCTGCTGCTCGGCTACGGGTTCGGCTACCTGGGCCTGCGCCGGGTGAACCTGGCCGTCCTGGCCGACAACGCCGGGGCCATCCGCGTCTACGAGAAGCTCGGCTTCGTCCGCGAGGGGCTCGAGCGCAAGGCGGTGCTCCGCGCCGGGCGGTACGTGGACGTGGTGCACATGGGCGTCTTCGCGGAGGAGCTCCGGGGCCAGTGACCCCGGCCGCCAAGCCGGGAGCCTTGCCGCCGTGCGCCGCATAGCGCTGCTCGCCGCCGCCCTGGCGGGCTTCTTCCTGGCCGGCTTCCTAGTATGCATGCACTTCGGCGTTTTCACCGACGAGTGGACCCGCGCGAAGCTCTCCGGGCTGCCGGCCGGATGGGCCCTGGCGGCCGTGGCCGGGCTGCTGGCCGCCGACCTGGTCCTGCCCATCCCCTCGAGCGTGGTGCTCTCGGCCGGCGGGGCCTCGGGAGCCGGCTGGCCGGCCGTCGCCGCCGCCGGGACCGTCGGGATGCTCGCCGGTAACCTGGCCGGCTACTGGCTCTGCCGGCTGCTCGGCGAACGCGCGCTGCGGCGGCTGGTCAAGCCCGGGGAGGCCGAGAGCTTCGGCCGGTGGCTCGACCGCTGGGGCGCGCCGGCCCTGGTCGTCTCGCGGCTGGTGCCCATGATGGCCGAGACGCTCTCCTGCCTGGCCGGCATGGGCCGGATGGGCTTCGGTCGTTTCGCCCTGGCGCTGGTCGTCGGGACCGTGCCGGTGGCGGTCTTCTTCGCTTATTGGGGCGATCGCGGCACGCACCTGCTGGCCGTGTCGCTCGCCGTGCCCGCCCTCGGGTGGCTGGCCTTCGCGCTCTTCGCCGGGCGCTCCGCGGCCGCCTCCCGACGGGCCGAATCGGAACCGGCTGACGGAGGTGGCGGCGATGCCTGAACGCACCAAGTGGCTCTATCTGCTGATCGGCCTGCTGGTCGGCTCCGGCGCGGTCCTGGCCTTCGAGCACTTCCCCGGCGGCCGCGGCGACGCCCGGGGCGGCGCGCTGGAGTTCCGATTCCAGGAGGGCCGGACCTACACTGTCCAGCGCGTGCTGGACGGCGACACCATCGTGGTCGAGCCCGGCATCCGCCTGCGCTACGCCGGGATCAACGCCCCGGAGACCACCAGGACCATCGAGGAGCCCCAGCCCTTCGCCCTGGAGGCCAAGGACGTCAACCAGCGCCTGGTGGCCAACCGCCAGGTGCGCCTGACCGTGGCCCCGGGCCGCTTCGATGTCTGGGGCCGACTGCTGGCCGGCGTCGAGGTCCAGGACCCCGAGTCCGGCCGGTGGATGGACGTCGAGGAGGAGCTGCTCCGGGCCGGGCTGGCCAAGCGCGTCTCCTACGCAGGGGCGCTCCGCAACGAGGTGCGCCTCAAGAAGGCCGAGGAGGCCGCCAAGGCCTCCGGGCTCGGCCTCTGGCCGGGCGCGGCCGGCGGGCCCGCCTCCCGGCCGAAGCCCCCCGCCCCGCCAACCTCCGAGGCCCGCGCCCCGACACCTGACACCTGACACCTGACACCAGTCCTAAGGAGCCCACATGCCCGAGCTGCCCGAAGTCGAGACCATCGCCCGCGATCTCCGCCCGCGCCTCGCCGGCCGGCGGATCGCCGCCGCGCGCGCGAGCCGGCTGCTGCGCTGCGTGCCGGCCTCGGCGCGCCGGGAGGACTTCCCCGGCTGCCTGGTCGGGCGCAGGGTGACCGGCGTCCTCCGGCGCGGGAAGTACCTGCTCATCGGGCTCGACGACGGGCGCGAACTCATGGTCCACCTGGGCATGACCGGCCGGCTGGTGCTGGAGGGCGCGCGGAAGCCGGCCGGCAAGCACACCCACCTCGAACTCCGGTTCGCCGGCCTCGCCGAGGCCCTGCGCTTCAACGACGCCCGGCGCTTCGGCCGCGTGGCGCTCGGCCGTCGCGCGGAACTGGCGGCCTGCTGCGGGCTGGGGCGGCTCGGCATCGAGCCGCTGGAGTCCTCGGTCCGGGAGGTGGCCGCGGCGCTCCGCTCGCGGCCCAAGAGGCTCAAGGGGCTGCTGCTGGAGGGCACGGCCGTGGCCGGCGCCGGGAACATCTACGCCGACGAAGCGCTCTTCCGCGCCCGGCTGCACCCCGAACGGGTGGCCGCCGGCCTCTCGGCGGCTGAGGCCCTGTCGCTAGCCCGGCACCTCAAGCAGGTCCTGGCCGAGGCCGTCCGCCGGCGGGGGTCGTCGGTCGACGACTACGTCGACGGCTCGGGCCTGCCCGGGAGCTTCCAGAAATATCACCGCGTCTACGGCCGGACGGGGCAGCCCTGCCGTAACTGCGGGACGAAGATCGTCCGGCTCCAGGTCGCCGGGCGCTCGACGCACATCTGTCCGAGGTGTCAAAGGACGCCAAGGAGGAGGCTGTAGGTTGGAGGCTGGAGGCTGAAGGCTGGAGGCTGTAAGCTCCAGTCTACAGTCTACAGTCTACAGCCTACAGTCTGCAGTCTCCAACCCTCACTGCCCGCCACTCTTCGCTCCTCGGCAGCCGGAAAGCCACGCAGCCCAGGTCGTCGGCCTCGACGATCTGCTCCGGAACTCCGCCGCCGCAGGCCACCCGGTAACGCCCCGGGCCGGGCAGCACCACCAGGAAGGCGGGCGTCGCCGACGGCCCGTCGACGCGGTACTCGAATGAGAGCGTCCCGCCCTGGAGCCGCGCGTCGCGCACCTCGGAGTCGTAGCCGGCCGTCACCCGCCCGGGCCGCGAGACGGCCGCGATCATGGTCAGCACCGGCGAGCTCAGCCCGGCGAAGTGCGGGTAGCCAGAGCCGCGGCAGGTGGCGATCTTGAAGAGCTCGGAGCTGCAGTGCGTGCGCCGGGCCTCGCGCTCCCAAAGGTCGGCGGCGCGCCGCGGAATCTCCCGGGCCAGGCGCAGGTCGCCCCAGTCGAGCGCCGCGCGCCACAGGAACCACTGGTGCGGAATCCAGACGCTGCCGTTCCAGTACCCGTCCGGGTCGTAATAGGGCGCGGACTGGTCCACGGTGCTCAGCCCGGCCGGCGAGGAGTAGCGCCGGCCGTCGGCCAGCTGCGCCAGCAGGCCGGCGGCGCGCGCCGGGTCGATCCCGCCGGCGATCAGCGGGGTCATGGCGTCGAGGGTGCGGTTGAAGTTCTCGCCGCTAGGATGGCGGAAGGGCTCGAAGGTCGCGTGCCGGACGTAGCTGTAGACCCCGGCGGCCGGGTCCCAGGTGCGCTCGACGGCGGCGAGCCCCCTGGCGATGTCCGCCTCGTAGCCGGCGACGTCGGCCCTGGCCGCGCCGCCGAGCTCCAGGGCGAAGCGGCGCATCAGGCGCGAGAAGCGCACCGCGTGGGCCGTCGAGCAGACCGGGGTGACCTGGTCCTCCAGGCCGGCGACGTGGACGGCCACCTGCGGGGGCAGGTCGTCCCAGCCTCCGGTGTTGTAGAAGATCGGGAAGGTGTTGAGCAGCCCAGTGCCGAAGCGGTCCGTCGGCGAGCCCGGCGTGTGGCCCAGCAGGTAGCGGTAGAGCTTCCGGAGGCGCGGGTAGAGGCCGGCGAGCACGGCGCGGTCCCGGGTTCGGCTCCAGATCTCGGCCAGCAGATGGGCCTGGACCGGCAGCGGCGTGCCGTGCCAGATGAAGTCGGCCGGCTCGTCCGGCGAGCACAGGTAGACTTTGAGGCACTCGAGCGCCGCGGCCGGGTCGACCTCGAGAAGGCCCAGGCCGTGCATGCCCGCGTCCCAGGAGTAGAACCCTCCCCAGATCTTCCCCGGCGTGTAGGTGGCCACCGTCTCCCAGGGGAGGAAGCACGGGTAGGACACGTTCATCAGGCAGTTGGCGGCCAGCAGCCGGCCGCCGAGGGCAAACCGCTCCGGCACGGCGGCGGCCTCGCCGGGGGTGGGCGCCAGCGGCGCCGGGCCGGGCAGGGCGGCCAGCGCGGAGGCCGCGTCGGCCCCGCGCGCGAAGGCCAGCCCCAGCCGGACCTCGCCGCCGGCCGGGACCCGGACCGCCGCGGCGCGCAGGCAGCCCAGCCGACCGGCTGTTCCGACAAGCCGGACAGGCCGCTCCGCCGCGAAGAGGACCGGCTCGGGCGCGAGCCCGAACCCGAGCCGCCCGTCCGCAACCACCGCGTAGGCGCCGCCGAGGGCGCTGCTCGAGAAGACGAAGCGTCCGTCGCCGGCCGGGGCGGCCTCCGTCCGGTCGGGGGACGCGGCCGCGGCGTCGACGACCAGGTCTTCCCGGGGCGCGGCGGTGATGACGAACCCGTCTATCGGGACGTGTCCGGGGACCGTGCCGAAGAGGTCGCGCCCGGCCGCCGTGCGCCAGTCCGGGTCGACCACCAGGCTGAACTCATGGGCGCCGGCGGGGAGGTCGCCGAGCGCCACCCAAAGCCACCGGTAGCCGTCGCCCTTATCGAAGCGCAGGGGCAGCCGCCGGCCATTCCAGACCAGCCAGTGGCGGAAATCGCCGCCCTCCCCGTTCTGGAAGCGGATGCCCAGGCTCGCGCCGGCCACCGGGGCCGGCAGTTCGGTCCGGTAGGTCACCTTCGTCCCGGGCAGGATGGCCCAGCGGCCCGACAGGCAGCGCCCGCCGACCGCGCCGCGGTCGAACTTGACGAGGTTTCGGAAGCCGTCCTCCATCCGCCGTGCCCAGGTGTCGAGCGCGGCGTAGTCCTCCGCGGCGATCCAGGAATCTCCGGGACGGAGGTTGAGCTCCGGAGGCCGGCCGAGCTCCGGCGGGATGGCCGCCAGGACTTCCATTTCGACCGAGCGCGCGCGGTCCGTGCGATTGGCCAGCCGCACCTCGGCGGCGCACGCCGACCCGGCCGGGCGGAACTCGACGACCGCGGTCAGGTCCTCCAGCCCCTCGAGGTCGAACTTCCAGCTGAAGCGGCGTAGGCCCGGTGCGGCCCCGAAGGCGTGGAAGCTGCGGCAGGCCCCGTCGGTGAAGTCCGGCAGCACCGGCTCGCCGCCGTCCGCGCGGAAGGCGAACATGAAGTCCGCACTGCGACCGAGCTGGCGCACCAGGTGGCTGGCACCGGCGTAGAGCTTGCCATAGGGCCCCCAGTCCGGGACGGAGAGGTCCCGGGTCTGCACCGGCCGCCGAACGCCTGACTTCCTCTGGCCCATGGCTGTAATCCCTTCACGCTGGACGGGAGGGAATCATATCCGCAGGTCCGCCCGGCGCCACCGATTAGAGCCGACGATGGCAACGGCGGTCAACTGGGCGGGCGCCAGCCGATGAACGTGGACACGGCGACGAAATCACCACACAGGAACAGGCACCCGTCAGCTCATCCCAGTGCTCACCACTCGGCGCTTGGGGCCCGGCCGGCGGCGGCCGTCCGGCAGGTTCATACCCGCGGGATTGGAGGCCGGGAATCACACGGACGAGCAGATAGACGGCCTCCGCCAAGGAGTTGCGCCGCCACCGCACCACGGGAGGGCATGGTCCTACCCCAAGCTACCCAACCGCGAGCCATTCCTCAGCCGCCGACCCCAGGACTCCACCCGGTGAAGAACACTGCCCGCGGACTGCGGCGGTCAGGGCTGGCCGGAGGTGAGCCTCCCGCCGGCGGCAGATGGAAGCACCTTGGCCATTTCGATCAGGAAGAGCCGTCGGATGGCATCGTAGCCGCGCTCGTTGGGATCCTCCAGGTTCGCATAGTACCAGTAGTGCGGGTCCTCGGAACGATAGTTCTTCCTCCACAACTCCCGGCAGTGGATGCCGTGGCCCAGGAAGGCGTCGTGCATAGACACGAGATGGACGTTGGACCGCGATTGGGAGCATCTGCGGATGGCCTGGTTGTACGCCCCAAGGACCGCCGTGGCGTCGGGCCAGCGCGGCAGGCCCGCGGCCGAGGCGTCGCCGACCCCGTCGGTCGGGTCGTAGATGTCCGCCAGGAACACCTCGCATCCTCCCGGAAACCGGGTCGCGAGCAGATCGAGCATCTCCGTCAGGCGCCTCTCGAAATTGGCGATCCACGGCTTGGCCTGTTCCAGCGTCGCCCCGTACATGGCGCCCTCGCGCGGCGGCGTCTGACCGTAGTTATGGATGATGTCGTTGCCGCCACTGGTCATGACCACGACGCCGAGAACGTCGGCCGGCTGCACCTCCAGGTGCTTGCGGATGGCGTCGAGGTGTTCCGGGGAAGTGCTGCCGGAGGCGGCGAGATTCCGGGCTGAGAGCCCGGGCATCACCGCCTTGAGGTTCAGTCCGCGCATGTCGGCGAACTCGTCCGGCGGATTGGCGACCAGCAGATCGAAGTACGAGTAACCCTTTCGCGCACCGTAGCCAGCAGTGACGCTGTCGCCAAGCCCGAGAAGGAGGACTTTCCGCGACGTCCACGGCCGCGCAAAGGGCTCACGGGAAACAGCCGGCCCTGCGGGCCCTTCGCCGACGGGGAGCGACAGCAGGAGGTATCGATAGGCAGCAGCTCCGGCGATCAGTACCAAGCCGACTGCAACGAGCAGAACCAGCCGGCGTCTGCTGCGGGGACCGGGGGATCCAGTTCTGGGTTCACTGCCCATGACAGGGGCCTCCACCGATCTCGGCATTGTACCTGGCCGGAGGCTCTTGGCAAAGCGCCATGTTGCCGGGGTCCGGAACCGCCGGCAATCGGCCTCGGTCTTTCAGCAGGATCACCTTGCGCGTGCCCGCAGTCATCGGCGCACGTCGGCACTCCAAGCTGTTGTTGCCCCCGTTCGGCGCCCCCCTTGCAAAGCCCCGCGCGCCGGCCTAGAATCCCCCTCATGCTCAGCACCGCCGCGCAGCTCGACCGCGTCCTCCTGCCCTTCAGCGCCGTCTTCGGCGCGGTGATCGGCAGCTTCATCAACGCGGCCGTCTACCGCATCCCGCGGAACATCTCGCTGTGGAAGGAGAAGCGCTCCTTCTGCCCGCAGTGCCGCGCGCAGATCGCCTGGCACGACAACATCCCGGTGCTGAGCTACCTGCTGCTCCTCGGCCGCTGCCGGAGCTGCCGCAAGCGCATCCCGGGGCGCTACCTGGTCGTCGAGCTGCTCACCGCCGGGCTCTTCGCGGCCATCTACTGGCACGTGCGCATCCTCAACGGCCCGGAGGCCGCCGCCGCCGGCCGGATGACGGCGCTGGGCTGGGAGCACCTGGGCGCCTATCTGGCGCTGACCGCCGGGCTGATTCTGGCCGCCTTCTGCGACATCGAGGACTACGAGGAGACCCCGGAGCAGAAGCGCGAGCGCGAGAAGCGCGCCCGCAAGCTCAAGGCCGCCGGCAAGGACATCGAGGACGAGGAGGGCCCGTCGGTCTACGGGATCATCCCCGACGAGGTGACCGTGACCGGGCTGTGCCTGGCCCTGCCCCTGGCGCTGCTCCTCCCGGCGATCCACTGGAACGCGCTCCGGCTGGTCCCCCCGCTGGAGCTCGGCGGCCCGGCCCTGGACCTCGCCGGCCGGCTCAACGCCGGGATCGACGCGCTCCTGGGCGCGGCCGTGGGCGGGGGCATGATCTGGCTGACCGGGCTCTTCGGCAAGCTGGTCTTCCGCAAGGAGGCCATGGGCTTCGGCGACGTGCTCTTCGTGGCCATGATCGGGAGCATCCTGGGCTGGAAGGCCGCGCTGCTGGTCTTCTTCCTGGCGCCGGTCTTCGGCTCGATCTTCGGCATCACCATGCGCGTGCTGCGCGGCGAGCGCTACGTGCGCTACGGGCCGTTCCTGGCCGCGGCGGCGGTGCTGGTCATCTTCTACGAGCCGCTGCTGTCCGCCTACTTCGAGACCGCCTTCCGGGGCCTCGCGGCCGCACTGCAGGGCGGGGCCGAGCCCGGCACCGACTGGTGGCACCTGCACCACCGCGTGCCCTTCGTGGACTTCGAGAAGACAACCCGGGGGATAGCCTGGCCATGAGCCCCAAGCGCGTCGCGGTGATCGACTACGGGATGGGCAACCTGCGCAGCGTCTGCGCGGCGCTCTCCCGGCTCGGCGCCGAGCCGGCCGTGACCGCCGACCCGGCGGAGCTGGCCAGGGCCGACGCCCTGGTGCTGCCCGGCGTGGGCGCCTTCGGGGACGCCGCCGGAGCTCTGAGCTCCCGCGGCCTGACCGGCGCGGTCCGCTGCGCCGCCGCGGCGGCCGCGGACGGGGCGGGCCGGCCCTTCCTGGGCATCTGCCTGGGACTGCAGCTCCTCTTCCGGGCCAGCGAGGAGGCCCCGGGCGTCGAGGGGCTGGGCGTCCTGCCCGGGGCGGTCCGGCGCTTCCCGGAGCGCTCGCCGGACGGCGCGGGGCTCAAGGTCCCGCACATGGGCTGGAACGAGGTTACGGTCGCCAGCGCGGGAGCGCTGACCGCGGGCCTTTCCGGCGGGGAGCGCTTCTACTTCGTGCACTCGTTCTACGCCGCGCCGGAGCGCCCGGGCGACATCGCCCTGGCCTGCGAGTACGGCGGCGTGCGCTTCGCCGCCATGGCCGCGCGCGGCCGCCTCTTCGCCACCCAGTTCCACCCCGAGAAGAGCCAGGCCCGCGGCCTGGCCATGCTCGGGGAGTTCCTGAAGCTGGTCTGATGGACGCGGAGCCGGAGCGCCCCGGGGGCTTCCGGATCCCGGCAGAGGCCTGGGCGGCGGTGGTCATCGTGACAGTCTGCTTCGGCGCGTACTTCGGGCCGCTGCTCTGGAGGCGGGCGCAGCTGAACCGGGAGATCCGGGAGCTGTTCGCGGCGAAGGAGCCTCGGGAGATCGGCTGGAGGCTCCGCGGCCTGAACTGGCGGCAGCAGCCGGCGGCCGATTCGGCCATCGGGCGGTTCGCGGCGGAGGCTCCGGAGCGGCTGTGGCTGCCCGAGGAGCGCACCTTCCTGTGGCTGATCGATGACCGAAGCCTGATGCTGGTGGCCCCGCAGCTCGAGGAGGGCTACGAAATCAGAGAACTCCCAGAAGAAATGACCATCGAGAACCTGTCCGGCGATGGCCGGGAGGTGGCCATCACTTTCAGTCTCGGCGACGCGCTGGCCACCAGGATGGGGGTGGCCCGCGGCGCGAAACGCCGGGCCCATGTGCCGCTCAAGGTGCTGCTCCTGTCCCGCAAGGAGGAGCACCGGCTCTTCCAGCGCACCATGGCTCCCGAGGTGATCATAACCTGCACAAATGCCGACTTCTTCGCCGACAACTGGCTGCGGATGGCCGGAGAAGCCCCCCGCGCCAGGAAGGAGCAATCATGACATCAAGACAGGCGAACCAACCCAATCCCTTCTCCTCGTCCGAGATCCGCCCGCGCCTTGAACGCCTGCGCCAGGCCATGCGTGAGCAGCGCCTCGACGCCCTGCTGGTCAGCTCGGTGCCCAGCGTCCGCTATCTCTCCGGCTTCACCGGGGACAGCTCGGTCGCGCTGGTCACCCGCACCGGGCAGTACCTGTTGACCGACTTCCGCTTCGAGGAGGAGGCGGCCATCACCGCGCCGCTCTTCAGGTGCCTGGTCCGCAGGCTCGGCATGATGGAGCTGGTCGAGAAGACCGCCCGCCGGCTGCGCCTGCGCCGGCTGGGCTTCGAGGAGCAGGTGCTGACCGCCGCGGAGCTCCGCGACCTGGGCGGCCGGCTGGGCCGCTCGCGGCTGGTCCCCACCGCCGGGGTCGTCGAGCGCCTGCGCATGATCAAGAGTCCGGCCGAGATCGCCGTCCTCCGCCGCGCGGCGGCCGCCGCCGAGCGGGGCCTGCTCCTCGCCCGCCGCGCGATCCGCCCGGGGGCCACCGAGGCCGCGGTCGCCGCCGAGCTCCGGCGCTGCCTGGTGGCCCGCTGCGGAGCGCAGGACCAGGCCTTCGAGACCATCATCGCCGAGGGCCCGCGGGGCAGCCTGCCGCACGCCCGGCCGACCGACCGGAAGGTGCGGCGCGGCTCGCTGGTGCTGGTTGACTGGGGCGCGCGGGTCGGATTCTACCACTCGGACCTCACTCGCGTCCTGGCTCTGGGGAAGGCGCCGCCGCTCTACCGGAAGCTGGTGAAGCTGGTGCGCCAGGCGCAGCTGGCGGCCATGGAGATCATCCGGCCGGGCGTGCCGCTGGCCGACGTGGACCGCGCCGCCCGCGCGGTGATCGAGCGCGCCGGCTACGGCCCGCGCTTCGGCCACGCCCTGGGCCACGGCATCGGCCTGCAGGTCCACGAGGCCCCCCGGCTCTGGGCCCGCGCCGCCGAGAAGGCCGAGCCCGGCATGGTCTTCACCGTCGAGCCGGGCATCTACCTCCCCGGCAAGTTCGGCATCCGCATCGAGGACGATGTCCTGGTCACCGCCACCGGCATGGAGGTGCTGAGCTCCCTGCCGCACGACGAGCGGCTGGCCGGGGAGCCGTAGCAGGCCGTTGAAGAACGGCCTGCTGGAGCAGGCGAGCAGGAGAACAGGCGATCAGGTGAGGACGAAGGCGCGAGGGGCAACGGCAATGGCGGCAGCCGTGCGCATGGGACTGTCATTCCTGACGGCCGGACTGCTGGTTGCCTGCACGGCCGCCTCCGCGGAGCCAGCCGCTCCGCCGGCGGCGCCTGCCGCCGCGCCCGTCGAGTACGCCGCCGGCCGGGAGCTCGCCCGGCTGGCCAACCGGACGGTCAGCGAGAGCAGCGGCATCGCGGCCAGCCGCGTCCACGAGGGTGTCTTCTGGACGCACAACGACTCCGGCGGGCGCGCCGAGCTCTACGCCTTCAACGCCAAGGGCGAGGACCTGGGCACCTACAAGGTTCCGGGGGCCAACGTCGACTGGGAGGACATCTGCGCCTTCAAGGCCGGCGACAAGGGGTGCCTGGCCGTCGCCGACACCGGCGACAACCTGCACGTCCGCAGGAGCTACACCATCTACATCTGCGAGGAGCCGGAGAAGCGCCCCGAGCCCGGCGGCAGGCAGGCCGCGGAGCTGAAGCTCGTCCGCAAGGTCGAGTTCGCCTACGCCGACGGCTCCTCCCGCGACTGCGAGGCGGTGGCCGCCGAGCCCGACGGCTCGGTCCTGTATCTGGCCAGCAAGATCCGCTCGGCCAAGAGCGGCGGGATGTTCTCCCTGGAGCCCACCGTCGACGGCCGGCTCTTCGCGCTGGACCTCAAGGGCGCCGGCAACGACGAGAAGCTCAAGGCCCGGGAGATCGCCGTCCACAAGTGGCTGAACGTCACCGCCATGGACATCTCGCCCGATGGGCGCCGGGCGGTGCTGCTGACCTACGTGAACGCCCACGAGTTCACCCGGGCCGAGGGTCAGACCTGGGAGGGGGCCTTCAAGGGCGAGCCCCGGGAGATCGCCCTGCCCGCCCGGCCGCAGGGCGAGGGCATCACCTACGGCACCGACGGCAAGACGCTCTACCTGACCAGCGAGAGCTCCAAAGGGTGCCCGCTGTACGCGGTGGAGCCGAAGGCGGCGGGCGCAGGGGCCAAGCCGGAGGCGAAGTAGCGCCCATGGAGGATGTGACTCTTCAGGGCGGTCCGGCCAGGCCCGTCCGCACCTGGCGGCCGATGATCCTGTGGAGCGGCGGCATCGTTCTCGCCCTCGGTCTGACCTGGTTCACCGGCGCGGTGGTCGTGCCCTACTGGCAGGTGCGGAGTTTCGTGAAGAGCCAGACCACCAAGATGCCGGCATGGGAACGCCTGGGCGGCGAGCGCCGCGCCTGCGAACGGCTGAGGCGCTACATCTGCCTGCCTGACCCGCTGGCTACCAATCGCGATTGGGCGGTACAGCTCCTGGCGCAGCACTGTGATGGCGGCGCCGACGCGGTTACAGCATTGCTGCACGACGAACGGACCCCGCTTGAAACCCGGCTGGCCATCATCGACTGCCTGGGCTGCGAGTGGGATAGCGAGATGGACAAGCGCGAGGACTGGCGCCCGGAGGCGCTCTTCAGAGTTCTGAGCAGCCCCTCCGGTCAAGTGCGGATCGCAGCGGCCCGGGGTCTGGTGCCGAGGGTCCCGATTGTGAGAGACGAAGGGTCCGATCGGATGACTGACGCGGGACTGGCCCAGTTGGCAAAGGACTTGCGGGCAGGGGACTCCTCGCTGCGCCTCGCAGCGGCCCGCGCGCTGCACTCCGTGGCCGAGGATCTGGACAAGATATCGTTCCCCGAGGACACCCGTAGATTCCGCGCCGCCGCGGAGCCGACCCTCAAAGCCGCGCTGGCGGACCCCGACCCGGCGGTCCGCGCCGAGGCCGCGGAGGCGCTCAAGCACAAGCTGGGCAAGGCGACGGTCAGGTGGGGCGGACCGGGGGAATGACGCCTCCCGATATGCCGCAATCAGCCCACATTGGGCGACTTGCGCCGGCACGTGCAAATCTGCATTTGGAATGCATAATTGCACGGCCAGGGCAGAAGGAGCCGTCACCATGACGCGACAGATGATTCGCTCCGGAATCCTGCTGATCTCGTTGCTGTGCTTCCCGGTGACGCTCTTCTACATCTCGCCCTACTTGGCCGTCGACGCCGCCATGGTCGGGCTGGTGTCCGGGTCGGTGCTCCTATACGCGGTCCAGTTCGCCGGCGCAGTCTTCGTCGGCCGGGCCTTCTGCGGATGGATCATGCCATGCGGCGGGCTGCAGGAGGCCTGTTTCTCCGCGAACCGAGGGCCGGCCAAGGGCGGCCGGCGGAACTGGATCAAGTGGTTTGTGTGGGGCCCGCTGCTCGCGGCCATCGTACTCATGCTGGTCAGGGCCGGCGGAGTGCTGGGCGTTGACCCGCTGCGGCAGACGCGCGGCGGCATCTCGGTGATGGACCCGGTGGGCTACATGTTCTTTTACGCCGTGGTCGGCACGATCACAGTCATGGCGCTGGTCTTCGGCCGGCGCGCCTTCTGCCACTACTTCTGCTTCATGGCGCCCTTCATGATCCTGGGGAGGAAGCTGCGCAACGCCCTCAGGCTTCCGGCGCTGCAGCTCGCCGCCACCGGCGGGGCCTGCGTGGACTGCAAACGCTGTACCGCGGTTTGCCCGATGAGCCTGGACGTCCCGGCCATGGTCCGGTCCGGCCGGCCCGAGTCGGCTGAGTGCATACTCTGCGGGAACTGCGCTGACGCCTGCCCGAACGAGGCGGTTCGGCTGGGGTTCGGGAGGGCGGCGACCCAGGTCGAAGCGCCGACGGCCAAGCAGGCTTGAGGGCTCTGTCATTCTGAGTGGAGCGAACAATCTGCAGTGCGCGCCACTATAGGCGGGAAGATCCTTCTCTTCGCTCAGGATAACGGGAGTCGCGAGTCCTGAATAGCTCCGCTGCCAACTGGCAACTGCCAACTGACAACCTATAATCCCCCTCCGTGAAGAAGCCCGCCGCCTTCGTCGCCCTCGACCTCGAGACCACCGGCCTGGACAGCCGGCACGACGAGATCATCGAGTTCGGCGCGGCGCGGTTCGAGAAGGGCCAACTCGTCGCGACATTCTCGAAGCTGGCCCGGCCCTCGCGCGCGTTGCCCAGGGCGGTGGAACTGCTCACCGGCATCACCGACCAGGAGCTGGCCGCCGCGCCGCTCCTGGCCGACGTCCTCCCTGAGTTCCTCGAGTTCCTGGGCGACGACCCGCTCGTCGCCCACAACTCGCCCTTCGACGCCGGGTTCCTCGAGGAGGCCACCGGCCGGCGCTTCCGGCGGGAGGTGCTCGACAGCCTGGAGCTCTCGCGCATAGTCATGCCCGAGGCGCCCAGCCACTCGCTCGAGAAGCTCGCCAAGCAGCTCGGGCTGCCGTCCGAGCGGCACCACCGGGCGGCCGACGACGCCGAGCTCTGCGGGCGGCTGTGGCTCGTCCTCCTCGAGAAGCTCGGGGAGCTGCCGCTGCCCGTGCTCACCGAGATGAACTGGCTGGTGGGGCCACTGGGGCACCCGCTCGGCAAGCTGTTGGCCGACGCCGAGAAGGCCGCTCTCGGCGAGAAGCTCGACTCCGGCGAGCCGGAATACGCGGCGCTGCTCCGCTCGCGGCGGGGGCCGCGGCCTGAGACGAAGCCCGAGGAATCCGAAGAGCTCCCCGAGCCGGCTCCGCTCGACCCGAAGAAGCTCGCCGCCGAGCTCGACGCCGGCGGGGCGCTCTCCCGGACGCTCTCCGGCTACGAGGCGCGGCCCGAGCAGCTCCGGATGTGCCGGGCGGTGGCCGAGAGCTTCAACGCCGGGCGGCACCTGGTCGTCGAAGCCGGAACGGGCGTGGGCAAGTCCCTGGCCTACCTGCTCCCCGCCGCGGTCTGGGCGGCCGGCGGCCGGCGCGTGGTGGTCAGCACCAACACCAAGAACTTGCAGTCGCAGCTCTTCGGCAAAGATCTGCCGCTCCTCGAGAAGGCGCTCGGCCGGCCGGTGGAGGCGGCGCTCCTCAAGGGGCGGCGGAATTACCTCTGCCTCCGGAAGCTGCTCTACGTCCTGCGCGAGGCCCAGAGCGAGCTCGACGACGTCGAGCGCGGCGCGCTGCTCCCCGCCATCGTCTGGGCCGCGCGGACGCCCACGGGCGACCTGGCCGACTGCTCGCCGCTCTTCCGGCCCGACGCCCGGGACCTGGTCGAGAAGCTGACCACCGACGGCCCGGACTGCCTGGGCCGGGCCTGCAAGCAGCGCGGGGGCTGTTTCCTGTGGGCGGCGCGCGAGCGGGCCCAGGCCGCGCGGATCGTGGTCGCGAACCACGCCCTGGTCCTGGCCGACCTCGACAACGAGACGCCGGTCCTGCCGCCGCACCAGGAGCTGGTCTTCGACGAGGCCCACAACCTCGAGGCCGCCGCGACCGACAGCATGTCGGTGCGCCTGGGCGCCTGGCGCTTCTACCGCGCGTTCAACCGGCTCTTCAAGTACCGCCGCGGCGGCTCGGGCAAGCGCCGCTCCCGCCGCCGCTCGGCCGGCGCCGACGAGCCAGCCGGGACGGGCCTGCTGCCCTCGCTCTTCGAGCAGTGCTCGCGCTCGCGCGGCCGCGCGGCGGCCGGCTTCCTCGACCGGCTGGTCGACGACGCCCAGAGCTGCGCCGGGCGGCTGGTCGAGGCGAACGACGCCGTCAGCACCTTCTTCGTCGCGCTCAAGGGCCTGTGGCTCGCCGGCAAGGACTGGGACAAGCTGCGCTACTCGGCCGGGACCCGCCGCGCCGACCTCTGGGAGGCGCCGGTCGAGGCCAAGATGGCGCTGGTCTCGCGCCTGGCCGGGGTCAAGGAGCTGCTCGAGCGTATGGCCGCGATGCTCGCCGACGACCCGGAGGCCGAGAACCTCTCGCGGTCCGACGAGCTCGGCCGGGACATGCTCGCCGCGCTCGGTCGGATCAACGAGCTCATCGAGGATCTCGAGTTCACCGTCCGCGGCGAAGACCCCAAGTTCGTCTACTGGGCGGAGCTCGGCGGCCAGGAGCGCGACCAGCCCGAACTCCTGGCCGCGCCGCTCGAGGTCGCGCCGCAGCTGGCCGCGCGGCTCTTCGGCCAGAAGCGCGCCTGCATCCTCTGCTCGGCGACGATGACCGTCGGGAAGAAGTTCGATTACCAGGTGAGTCGGTTGGGCTTGGATCTGCTCGGAGAAGTTCCGAGTTCCGAGTCCCGCGCACCGGGTTCGGAGGACGAAATCCGGGAGCCCGAGGTTGAGTACGAGGAACCGCCGGAACCCGGCGACCTGCCTCGTCGTCAGAGCCACCAACTCAGAACTCGGAACCCGGAACCCGGTACCAGAGCGTTCGACACGCTGCTCCTGGGCACGCCCTTCAACTTCGGCAAGCAGTGCCTGGCGCTCGTCCCGGCCTGGCTCTCCGAGCCGGGCTACGCCGAGACCGGCCGGAACAGCGCCGAGCTCACCGCCATGCTCGCCGGGCTCTTCAAGGCGACCCACGGTCGGGGCATGGTGCTCTTCACGAGCTACGCGGCGCTCGACGAGGTCTACCGCGACCTCCGGCCGGCCTTGGAGAGCGAGGGCATCGCCGTGCTGGCCCAGGGGCGGGACGGCTCGCGCGAGAGCCTGCTCGCCGCGCTCCAGGGCGAGGAGCCGGTGGTGCTCCTGGGGGCGAGCTCCTTCTGGGAGGGGGTCGACGTGCGCGGCCCGGCGCTCTCGGCGCTGGTCCTGGCTCGGGTGCCTTTCCAGGTTCATACGGAGCCGCTCTTCCAGGCCCGGGGCGAGCTCATCGAACGCCGCGGGCACAGTTCCTTCATGGAGTACTCGCTCCCCGAGGCGGTCCTCAAGTTCCGCCAGGGCTTCGGCCGCCTGATACGCAGCAAGACCGACCGCGGCGTGGCGGTCCTGGCCGACAAGCGGCTGGTCTCCAAGCGCTACGGCTCGGTCTTCCTGAACTCCCTGCCGGTCCGCCCAAGGGTCGTGGCCAACGCGGAGCAGATGGTCAGGCAGGTGGAGGACTTCCTGGGAAGACAGGAGCCGTAGCTCCAGCTGCCGCCTGCGCGAGGACAGCTGGATGCCACCGCAGATACGGACTGGTCAGTCCGCTATCGATTTCCAGCACAGCTTCTACCTCGCCAACATACGCCCTTACGTATCTTGCGTGATTTATCAAAGAATCGTGTTGACCGATAATCACTGTGCGCTATAATCGCGGACTGACCGGTCAGTCCGCAGGAGATGACATGAGCCAGGAACCAGACGCTCCCCAGACAATTGCCGCTTCACCTCAGCCCGCCGAGCAGGCCCAGGCGGAGAGCCCTCTCTGCAAGGCCCGCAAGCAGCAGAAGATTCTGGAGGCCGCCGCCCGGGCGTTCGCCGGACAGGACTTCCACAAGGTGCGCACCGACGACATCGCCGCGGCTGCCGGCGTTGGCAAGGGAACCCTCTTTCGCTACTTCGCCGGCAAGGAAGAGCTCTTCGTCGCCACCATGGTCTACTCCGTGGAGGTGGCCTCCGCCGAGATGGACCGCGCCCTGGCCGGCATCTACGGGCCGCAGGAGCGCCTGGAGACCGCCTGCCGGCAGTTGGTGGACTTCTACCAGAAGAACGAGTGCCTCTTCCAGCTGCTGCACGGGGACAAGGCCCTGCACGATCAGCCGCGCCACGCCGAGTTCCACGCCCGGCTGCAGCAGCAGCGCGACAAGATCGCCCAGATCCTCCGCGACGGCCAGGCCGCCGGCTGCTTCCGTCAGAAGTTCGACGCGGCCGTGGCCGCCAGGCTGCTCTTCGGGATGATGCGCACCGCCATGCGAGTCCCGGAGTTCAAGGACCGCCCGGCCGACGAGATCGCCGGCACGCTGCTCGACCTCTTCCTGAGAGGGGCCGGCAAGGGCCATGCCCAGTGCCGGCCGACCGCCGGCGCGCCGGCCGCGCCATCCGGCGAGGCGCCCCCCGGCGGCGTGGGGGGCTGACTCCGGCCCGTGACCGGCAACCAGCAACCCACAACCCCCAACCCGTAACCGAGGTCCTCACAGATGCCGCAGATCAAGTTCCCGCCGAACGTCGATCCCGAGAAGCAGAACCTCTGGCGCACCTCCCGGGGCCGCGGCCGGGATCGTTACCTCAAGGACTCCGACGCGGTCATCGAGCGCCGCCCGGTCACCTGGCCGTACATCAAGCGCTTCCTGGGCGAGGTGCGGCCGATGCGCGCCCACGTCATCGCCGCCGTCGCCCTCATGCCGCTGGCCGCGGCCGGGGCGGCGATCATGCCGGTGGCCAGCAAGGTGCTCTTCGACGGCGTCATACCCCTGGCCGCCGGAAAGACCGAAACCCTGGCCGGGCGTTCCAGCGAGCTTCCCGTCCTGCTCGGCCGCTACTTCCCGAGCGGCGACCTGACCATCATCCCGGCCTTCATGGGCGCGCTGGCGCTGCTGGCCGCGGCCTCGCTGGCCATCGGCTTCCTGATGCGCTACCTGATGATGACCGCCGGGGAGCGCCTGGTCACCCAGATGCGCCACAAGCTGCACGACCACATCCAGTTCCTGTCCATCCGCTACATCGAGGACACCCAGGTCGGCGGGATCATCAGCCGGGTGATGAGCGACGTCGGCGAGGTGCGCAGCCTGCTCTTCGGCGGCTTCCTCAACTTCGCCGTCAACGTGGTGCGCATGCTGGTGCTGCTCGGCGTGCTCTTCTACCTCGACTGGTGGATGACCCTGGCCAGCATCGTGCTGGTCCCCGGCTACACCGTCGTCTTCCTGCGCTTCCGGAAGCGCCTGCGTCCGGCCTGGCGGCACATCCGCGAGGAGGTCTCGCGTCTCACCGCCCGGGTGGCCGAGGTCTTCGGCGGCGCCAGGGTGGTCAAGGCCTTCGTCCAGGAGCGCCGCGAGAACGGCATCTTCTTCAAGTGGTGCAACGACCTGATGCGCAAGAACATGCGCGTTCACCGCCTGCACCTGGGCATGCACTCCAGCGCCGACGGCGTGGCCCAGATGAGCCGCGTGCTGGTGCTGGGCCTGGGCGCCTGGCGGGTGGTCGACGGACAGATCTCGGCCGGCGACCTGCTGGCCTTCACCGGCATGCTCTTCATGTTCTTCGACCCGATGGTCGAGGCCGTGCAGATCAACAACCAGCTGCAGCAGGCCATGGCCTCGGTCGAGCGCATCTATGACGTGCTCGACCGCAAGCCCGAGGTCCAGGAGCGCCCGGCGGCGCTGCGCGTCGGGCGGCTCGAGGGCCGGGTGGAGTTCGAGAACGTGGCGTTCCGCTACAACCGCGAGGCCGCCAAGAAGACGCTGGACGAAGTCTCCTTCGCCATCGCCCCCGGCGAGTGCCTGGCGGTGGTCGGCGCCTCGGGCGCGGGCAAGACCACGCTCACCAACCTGCTCGCGCGGCTCTACGACGTCGAGTCCGGGCGGGTGCTGGTCGACGGCCGCGACATCCGCGACCTGGAGCTGGCGCCCTACCGCCGGAACCTGGCAGTGGTCCTCCAAGACACCTGGCTCTTCAACGGCACGGTGCGCGAGAACATCGCCTACGCCCGGCCGGACGCCACCGAGGAGGAGGTCCGCCGCGCGGCCGAGCAGGCCAACGCCCTGGAGTTCATCGAGAAGCTGCCCAAGGGCTTCGCCGAGCCGGTCGGAGAGCGCGGCGTCAAGCTCTCCGGCGGCCAGAAGCAGCGCGTGGCCATCGCCCGGGCGATCCTGGCCGACCCGCGCATCCTGATCCTCGACGAGGCCACGAGCTCCCTGGACAGCCGCGCCGAAAGCCTCATCCAGGAGGCCCTCGAACGGCTGATGAAGGGCCGCACCACGCTGGTCATCGCCCACCGCCTGTCGACCATCACCAACGCCGACCGGATCCTGGTGCTGGAGGACGGGCGCATCGCCGAGACCGGCACGCACGATCAGCTCCTCGCCAGCCGCGGCGCCTACTACCGGATGTTCATGGAGCAGTACGGCAAGGTGAAGTTCCTGCGCCGGGCGGTGGAGCAGAAGGTCGGCGAGCTGGCCGCGCTCCCGGCGAGCGCGGAGTGAGCCGGCCATGACCATCAGGAACGCCCGCCGGGTCCGCCCGGTCGAGATCGTCGTCCTCTCCGCGGCGCTGGTGCTGACCGCGTTAGCCTGGATGCGCTGCTCGCCGCACAAACCGCCGGGCGCGTCGGCTCAGCCGCCCGTTCAGCGGTCCGCTCCGGATGTCCAGGCGGCTCCCGTCACGAAGCCGGCTGGCCCCTCGGCCGCGGACGCCGCCGCCAGGACCGTCCGCGTCGCCGCCATGCAGATGTACAGCCGCTTCGCCGACCCGGCGGCCAACCGCGACCGGATGGAGAAGCTCGCCCGCGAGGCCGCCAAGGGCGGCGCCAAGATCATCGTCTTCCCGGAGGCCGCGGTCCAGGGCTACGTCTCCCCCAAGTTCGAGCTCTGGACCGACCCGAAGCGCCGGCCCGGTGAGGGCAAGTCGCTGGAGGGCTTCGCCGAGCCGGCCGACGGCGAGTCGGCCAGGCGCTTCGGGAAGCTTGCCGCGGAGCTCAAGGTCCACCTGGTCGTTCCGTTCATAGAGCGCGCCGAGACTGACGGCGGGGTCAAGTACTTCAACTCGCTGCTGCTCTTCGGCCCGGACGGGAAGCGGCTGCTGCACTACCGCAAGATCAATCCCTGGCCGCGGGCCGAGGCCACCTGGGCGGCCGACGGCGACCGGGGCCTGGCCTTCGTCGACACCGAGCACGGCCGGCTGGGCCTCCTGATCTGCTACGACATCCACTCGGTGGCCCAGAGGCTCGCCGCCGAGAAGGTCGACACCCTGCTCTACGCCATCGCCTGGGTGGACGCCAAGCCCGCGCGCTGGTTCGGAGAGCGCCTGCCGGACAAGGCCAAGGCCCTGGGCGTCAACATCGTCGCCGCCAACTGGACCTTCCCGGAGAGCGACCGCCTGATCGACCCCGGCTACGGCTATTCGCGGGTGATAGCGAAGGACGGCAGGGTCCTGGCCGAGGCCAAGGCCGAGCTGGCCGAGGAGATCGTCTACGCGGAGCTGCCGGTCGGGAGCCGCTGAGAACGGCCGGCTTTCGGCATTCGGCTTTGGGCTTTGGGGGCAACAACGGCAGTTCTCACGCCAAGCCGCTAAGCGCAAGAAGGGCAGTGCTGTTCTTGGCGTTCTTTGCGCCTTGGCGTGAAGAAGACAACATACTCTGGGCTCTGGAGTGTTAGCTGTTCCCAAAGCCCAAGGCCCAAGGCCTAAAGCCCGCTCGTCGCCCGCTTCTCTCCCTGGCCCGAGGCGTAGGCCGCCGGCGTCTTGCCCGTCGCCGCCTTGAAGAGCCGGCAGAAGTAGGCGGCGTCCGGCACGCCGCAGAGGGCGGCCACGCTCTTGACGGAGAGGTCGCGGCGCTCGCGGAGCAGATGCCTGGCCTTATCCAGCCGCGCCGCGGAGATGAACTGCCCGACGGCCCGGCCCTCGCGCTCTCTGAACACCCGGTTGAGGTGCCGCGGGCTCACGCCCAGATGGCGCGCCGCGTCAGCCAGGGAGATGTTCATGGCCAGGTTGGCCTCGATGAAGGCCTTGGCCTGCAGGAAGAGCTGCGCGGCCCGCGGGCCGCCCCCCGCTGCGGCCGCGCCGCCGGGGGCCGAGCGCAAGCCCAGCGCGCCGGCCAGCTGCCGGAAGACCAGCGTCAGGACGAGCTGCACGTACGCCACCGCGGCGGCCTCCCGGTAGGCCCCCTCGCCGCGCACCTCGGCGAGCAGCGCGGTGAAGGCCCGCCCCAGCTCGGCCGGCGGCCGGAAGCGGTAGCCCAGCCGCGCGGCGGCCTCGCCCAGCCCGAAGGCCAGGCCCGCGGGATCCTCGGCGGCCGGAGAGACGCCGAGCAAGAAGCCCAGGAGCGCGGTCCCGCCGGCGGCGCAGCGCCAGCCGTGGACGACCTCCGGCGGCATGCAGAAGATCTCGCCCCTCCGCACCGGGATCTTCCGCCCCCGGATCTCGTAGTCCATGGAGCCGGCCAGGACGAAGGTGACCTCCAGGAAGGGGTGCAGGTGGTAGCGCGCCTGGCTCCCCCGGGGCGGGCAGGTCAGATGCAGGATGGCCGGCCGGATCGTCATATTCCCCAGGGAGAGCGGGCCCATGGCCGCGACCGCCCCGGCCAGCCGCACATTCTCCACGGCGCCGGCCTGGTCGAAGGGGCTGGCCAGGGCGCGGGTGGGCCCCAGGAATCCCAGGCGCGCGGCGGCAGCCATGTCCGGATCCTCCTATTCTTGTCCGCATTGTACGTCTGCCGCTCGGGCCCGCAAGGGGTATGATTCTCCTGGAGGACGAACCCGATGAACCAAGGCGCCGACCCTCGGAACCTGACCACCGGATTGCCGATCCCTTCGGAGGGCTACTGCGACCAGCCCTACGTGGTCCGGGCCGACGACGGCGCCTGGCTCTGCTGCCTGACCACCGGGCCGGGCAAGGAAGGCGAGCCCGGCCAGCACGTCGTGGCCATCCGCAGCTCCGCCCGCGGCCGGACCTGGTCCGCGCCGGTCGACGTCGAGCCCTCGAGCGCCCCGGAGTCGAGCTACTCGGTGCTGCTCAAGACCCCCGCCGGGCGGATCTACTGCTTCTACAACTTCAACGCCGACAACCTGCGGGCGGTGAAAGGCGATCCGGCGTTCTACAAGGACGGCCTGGAGAGGCGCGTCGACTCGGTCGGCCAGTTCGTCTTCCGGTACAGCGACGACGGCGGACGGAGTTGGTCGGCCAAGCGCCACGTCGTGCCGGTCCGCGGGTTCGAGATCGATCGCCAGAACCCCTACGGCGGCAAGGTCCGCTTCGGCTGGAACGTGGGCAGGCCGTTCGTGCTCCGCGGCGCGGCCTACGTCTCCTTCCACAAGGTCGGCGGCTTCGGCGATGGCTTCTTCACGCGCTCGGAGGGCGCGGTGCTCCGGAGCGACAACCTGCTCACCGAGCCCGACCCGGAGAAGGTCCGCTGGGAGACGCTGCCAGAGGGCGACGTGGGCCTCTGCGCCCCGGCCGGCGGCGGGCCCATCGCCGAGGAGCAGAGCTATGTGACGCTCTCCGACGGCAGCATCTACTGCATCTACCGGACGGTCGATGGCCGCCCGGCGGAGAGCTATAGCCGCGACGGGGGACGCACCTGGAACTCCCCGGAGTACGCGCGCTACGCCGATGGCCGGACGATCCGCCATCCGCGGGCGGCCAACTTCGCCTGGAAGTGCGCCAATGGCAGGTTCCTCTACTGGTTCCACAACAACGGCTGGACCGGCTACAACAACGGTGCCGGCGCCGGCAGCCGCAACGTGGCCTGGCTCGCCGGCGGCGTGGAGCGCGATGGCCGGATCCTCTGGTCGCAGCCGGAGATCGTCCTCTACGACCCGGACTTCTTCTCCGGCCCGAGCTACCCGGACCTGGTCGAGGAGGACGGGCGCTACTTCCTGACCGAGACCCAGAAGACCGTCGCCCGGGTCCACGAACTCGACGCCGCGCTCCTCGAGGGGCTCTGGGGGCAGTTCGAGGTCGGCGCCGTGACGAGCCGCGGCCTTCTGCTCGATCTGCCCGCTGACGGGCGGATGCCCGAGCGGATCGCGATGCCCGCGCTGCCCGAGTTCTCGACCCGCGACTACTGGGGCAAGAGCCCCGGCCGGCAGGACCTCGGCGGCGGCTTCAGCCTGGACCTCTGGCTGCGGCTCGACTCGCTCGAGGCTGGGCAGGTGATCCTAGACAGCCGCACCGAGGCCGGAGTTGGCCTGGCGCTCGTCACCACCGCGCGCGGGACGCTTGAACTGGTCATGAACGACGGCCGCTCCGAGAGCCGCTGGGACTGCGACCCTGGCGTCCTTGAGGCCGGCCGGCCCCAGCACATCGTGGTCAGCGTCGACGGCGGCCCGCGGGTGATCAGCTTCGTGATCGACGGCCGCCTCAATGACGGCGCCGGCCGGCGGATGTACGGCTGGGGCCGCTTCAGCCCGGTCTTGCGCGGTGCCAACGGGTCGAAGGAGCTGGCCATCGCCCCGGGCATGTCCGGGGAGATCATGAGCCTACGCATCTACGGCCGCTGCCTCGGCACCAGCGAGGCGGTCGGCAACTGGAAGGCGGAAAAGGATAGATTGGCGCCTACGGCTAAGCCGGTCGCGCGTACGAGGAAGGAGTTGGTGAAATGAGCATCCGGAACCTGATGATCGTGATCCTGGTCCTGGCGATGCCGGGAATTGCCCTGCCGGCCGCGGAGCCGGCCAAGACCGAGGTCAAGATCGCCCCGCCGTTGGCCGGGCTGCCCTCGAAGCCCGGCCCGCACATCGAGCAGATCAAGGCCCTCGGCGACAACGCATGGCTGAAGCTCCCCGAGACTGCCGCCGACCCCAACTGTCCGTCTTGGGGCGGGAAGTCCTACGGTCGCTCCTGGACGCCGAAGGCGGCTTACGTATCGGAGTTGGGCGGCGCCTTCATCACCGGCGAGGGCGCCCACTGTGGCACGGACAACAAGACCGGCTACTACGGCGACGACGTCTGGTTCTACGACCTCTACGCCAACCGCTGGATCGCGCTCTACCCCGGCACGCACATCCCCAGCTTCGACGGGAAGCTCAAGAGCGGCGAGCTGACCATCGACGACGCCGGGATCATTCACGAAAAGACCGGCATGCCCGTCCCGGCCGGGACCATGTCCGGCCACGCCGGCTTCCTGCTCGATTATGACAAGGCCCAACGCAAGTTCTTCTGGCCCGGCTCGACCTGCGGCTGGCTGACCGGGGGCCTCAAGGCGCCCTACGAGGCCGCGGTCGCGGCCCAGGGCAAGAAGAAGGCGGCGACCGGAATATGGCTGTACGATGTGGCCACGGGCAAGTTCGAATACCAGGCCTACGCCGGCCTGCCGTACAAGGGTACCTGCTTCAACTTCCTGCAGTACGTGCCCAGCACCGGGGCGGTCCTGGACTGCGACCTCAAGGGCCAGGACTGGTGGCTGGACCTGAAGGCCGGGACCGTCAAGAAGGTCAAGGCCGGCGGCGACCGTCCGGCGGCCGGCTCGGCCTACGGCTCCTGCTACGACTCGAAGCGCGACCGGGTCTACGTCTGGGGCGCGGCCGACTACGGCATCGCCAAGGACAAGTGGGTGCCTGAGGACCACTTCTTCTACTACGACGTGAAGGCCGGCAACTGGGTAAAGCCCAAGGCCAAGAACTCGCCGGCCCTCGGCAACTTCGGCTGGGGCCGGTGGATGATGGAGTACGACAGCGTCAACGACCGGGTCATGGTCATGTACATCATCCACGGCCTTGCCAAGGAGGACCGGAAGATCCACGTCTACAACGCCGACGCCAACGAGTTCGAGCCGCCCATCCCGGTGACCGACGAGCAGCTGCCGACCGGCTTTGGCCACAGCTTCTTCTGCCCGGAGCTCAACGCCTACTTCATCCACCGCGCCGGCGGCGACAACCAGACCGGCAACACCTGGGTCTGGCGCTACAAGCGCGCGCCGGAGGCCAGGAAGTAGATGAACTCCGTCGAGCGGGTCCGGGCGGCGCTCCGCCGCGAGCCGGTCGACCGGGTGCCGGTCATGGAGTTCGTGGTCGACGAGCAGGTCGCCCGCGCCGCCGTGCCTGGCTGCCGCGACGCCGCCGACTGCATGGACCGCCTGGACATGGACGCGGTGGCCTGCGGGGCCAGCTTCCCGCCGGTCCGCGAGAACCCCGACGGCAGCTACGTCGACGAGTGGGGCGTGACCTACCGGCGCGGGCCGGAGGCTGTGGCCCACCCCGTCGCCGGGCCGATCCGGACGATGGCCGACGCCCGCGCCTGGCGGGCGCCAGACCCCGAGGCGCCGGGCCGGCTCGGTAAGCTGCCGGAGCTAGTCCGGCGGTACCAGGGGCGCCGGGCGATCTGCTTCCACCACCGCGCGGCCTTCATGTGGTCAGCCTACCTCCTGGGCATGGAGGAGATCCTGGCCGGCTTCCTGGTGGAACCCGCACTGGTGGCGCTGGTCATGGACAAGGTCCTCGAGGCCAACATCGCCGTCGTTCGCCGGGCGATCCGCGCCGGCGCCGAGGTGATCGTCCTGGGCGACGACTACGCTCACAACGGCGGGCCGATGATGAGTCCGGCCGTGTTCGGCGAGTTCATCGCTCCGCGCCTGGCCCGGATGATCGCCGCGATCCACGAGGAGGGCGCGCTGGTCATCAAGCACTCCGACGGGAACCTCTACCCGATCCTCGACGCCATCGTCTCCGCCGGACCCGACGGCCTGAACCCCATGGAGCCCGTCGCCGGCATGACCATTCGGAAGACCAAGGCGCTGGTCGGCGGCCGGGTGTGCCTATCCGGGAACATCGACTGCGCCCACCTGCTGCCCCACGGCACGGTCGCGCAGGTCCGCGAGGCCGTCCGCCAGGCCATCGCCGACGGCGCCCCCGGCGGCGGCTTCATCCTGAGCAGTTCCAACAGCATCCACTCCTCCTGCCGGCCGGAGAACTTCGCCACCATGGTCCGGGCGGCGCGGGAGTTCGGAGGACGCTCATGAGCGCCAAGGGAAGGAATCCGCTCCGCCGCGAGAGCCTCCGCGAGCGCCCGGCCTTCGGCGGCTGGCTGCAGATCGGCCATCCGGCGTCGGCCGAGATCCACGCCCGGGCCGGGTTCGACTGGGTCTGCGTAGACCTCGAGCACGGGGCCATCGACTTGGAGAGCATGGCCGGGATCTTCCGGGCGCTCTCCGGCTACGGCTGCGCCCCGGTCGCCCGGGTGCCGGCCAACGACCCGGTCTGGATCCGCCGGAGCCTGGACGCCGGCGCGCGGGCGGTGATCGTCCCGATGGTCAACTCGGCTGAGGAGGCCGAGCGGGCGGTGCGCGCCGCCAAATACCCGCCGCGCGGCGAGCGAGGCTTCGGCTACTCGCGGGCCAATGCCCACGGCGCCGACTTTGCGGAGTACGCCCGCACAGCCAACGACGACACCGCGGTGATTCTCCAGGTCGAGCACGTCCGGGCGGTCGAGAACCTCGAGGCCATCGCCGCCGTTGCGGACGTCGACGCGCTCTTAATCGGGCCCTATGACCTCTCCGGCTCGCTGGGCGTCCCCGGCGAACTGGAGCATCCCAAGGTGCTTGCCGCCCTGGAGCGCTTCAGATCGGTCTGCCGCTCGCGCGGCGTGCCCATGGGCATGCACGTGGTCCGGCCGACCGCCGAGAGGGTCGGCCGCAGCCTGGCCGAGGGTTACAGGCTGCTGGCCCTGGGGTTGGACACGGTGTTCATGGAATCTGCCGCGCGCCAGGCCTTGAGTTGGGCGCGCGGGGCGGGGAGCTGAGAACGGCCGACTTTCGGCTATCGGCTTTCGGCTATCGGCTTTCGGCTTTCGGCACAACAGCCGTTCCGAAGGCCGAATGCCGAAAGCCGAACGCCCGCTATTGTCTTACTTCGTTCCCTGCCCCACCTGGTACTTGCCGGCGTGGCGGTCGCGGAGCTCGCCGAGCTTGGAGCGGTTCCAGTTCTGGACCCGGCTGTAGTAGCCGACCACCCTGGTCATGTGGTCGAGGACCTGGGCGTCGCGCCGGCCGGTGACGATGGCTTCGAGCGTGCCCCAGTCCTCCTTCTCGACGGTCGAGAGCAGGATCCGGAACTTGTTGCCGGTGGGCTTGTGGAGGAGCAGCGCCGCCGGCCCGTCGTTCTGGTCCGAGGCGTCCTCCAGGTCCAGGCCCTGAATGTCGGGATGGGTCTCAACCTTGGTGTAGAATTCGGCGATGTCCATCGATGTCTTCCTCCGGCCCCCCGTGAACTGCACACAACCGGCGAAACCGCGGCGATTTCGCTCCCTATTCCCGCAAAGCCCGGAAAACCGGCTCTGCCCCGTGATCAGCCCGGACGCCGGACCTCGTCGGTCAGGGCGACCATGTTGCGGAACGGCGCGTCCAGCGGCACGGCGCACTCCGGGCCGATGATGTCGATGCCCGCGGCCTTCTTGGCCAGGACGTCGGCGCGGACCTGCTCGGCAGTCCCGCTCCGGACGACGGCTAGGTTGCTGGTGCCGCCCATGAGCGCGAGCCGCCTGCCGGCCAGTTCCCGGGCCGCGGCCGCCGGCACCTTGGAGTCGAAGTGGAAGCAGGCCAGGCCGGTCTCGCGAATGAAGGGGATGCGGTCGGCGGTGTCCCCGCAGATGTGCAGGGCCACCGGACAGGGGATGCGTCGGGCGAGCTCCCGGTGCACGGGCAGCAGGAACTCGCGGTAGGCCTCCGGCGAGCATAGGTCGCGCGTGGCGTGGTCGGCCAGGCACAGGGCGTCGGCCCCGGCCTCTATCTGGGCCAGGGCGAAGGCCACCGTGACCTCCTTGAGCCGGTCCATGGCCCGGCGGACCGCGTCCGGGTAGTCGAGCGTGGCCATCAGGAAGTTCTCGACGCCGTACAGGTGGTAGCCCAGCGTCCACGGCCCGAAGACCTTGCCCATCACCGCGAACTCGCCGCCCAGGCGGCTCTTGAGCAGGGTCAGGGCCTCCAGCGGCACGCGGCACTCCGGCCGGGAGAGGAAGTCGCGCGGGACCGCGGGCTCGGCGCCGAACTTCCAGGGCGCATCGTGGCTGTCGGGCATGCGGTCGCGCGCGCCCCAGCTGACCTTGCAGCCGAGCGCGGCCGACTCGTGCCAGACGCTGAAGAGCGGCATCACGTTGTCGAAGCCCAGGACGGTGGCGCCGGCGGCCGCCAGATCCGCCATCTTCACGGCATCGAGGTGGGCTTCGGGGAAGGCGGCGCCAACGCGGTCCATCAGGTCGACGGTGACCACCGACGTGGCGCTGCCCGCCGCCGGGCGGGGCGTCGGCTCGCGGCGCAGGGCCTTCAGGAAGATGTCGCGGGGCTTCATCGCCTTCCTCCGTCCGCGGCGAGCGGCCGGACCGGGCCGAAGGCCTCGGCGCGCCTGGCGATCTCCAACAGCCGCCCGAAGTCAGCTCCGGGCGGGGTGGTGTCCGAAATGCCCAGGATGAGGCGGTCGCCGGCCCCGGCCGCCTCCAGGAAGCCGTCGAGGTAGGCCGAGAAGTCCCGGTCGTTCATCGAGTCGGGCAGCAGGGTCACCGAGGGGATGCCCCCCATGATGGTGATCCGCCCGGCGAAGGCCTCCCGGACCTCCCGGAAGCCCAGGCTCGTCATCGGCGCCGGGCACACCGAGTCGGCCACGTCGAAGCCCGCGGCCAGGTAGTGCCCGAGCAGCCCGCGGTTCTCGCCATCGGTGTGGGTCAGGAGCAGCTTGCCCAGCCCGTGCAGCGCGGCGGCGTAGTCCCGCAGGGAGGGCAGGATGTGCTCCTCGAAGAACGGCGGATAGGTGACGGTGGCGTCGTAGTTGGCGCCCAGGAAGACCAGCTCTGCCGAGCTCCGCGCCGCCGCCGCCAGCATCTGCGCCCAGAGCCGGCCGATCCGCCGGGCGAGCTCGTCCAGCTCCGCCGGGTGGTCGGCCAGTTCGAAGCAGAAGGTCTCGAAGGGCATGAGCTCGCGCTGGATCAGGTGCATGGGCGAGGCGGCCAGCGAAACGAAGGCCGCGGCCAGGCCGCACCCGCCGACCTCCCCGCGGAAGCGGTCGTAGCCCGCGAAGTTCTCCTCAACACGGGCGTGCTCGAAGATCCAGCCGAGCGCCGGATAGTCCTCCGGCGACCGGAAGGCCCGCTCCTCGACGTGGCTGATGCTGATGCCCGCGCGGCGCATGCTCTCGTCGTAGAGCGTCACGGTCCGGATGGTGCCGGCGGGAGTGCGGTATTCGACGAAGGTGCGCTCGCCGCGGGCCTCGACCCGGCGCTCGACGCCCTCCAGGACCACCCGGAAGGGCATGCAGGCGAGGTTGTAGAGCCCCAGTGCCCGGTCGGCGTCGTCGCCGCCGCCGGAGAGGTCCCGGAAGTCGGGCACGATGGCGTGGCGGGCCCAGCCGAGCTCGTCGACCATCTCGGGGAGCGTGGCCTTCCGGAAGCGCGCCGGGAGAGTCCCGGCCAGGCGGTTGGCCTTGTACCAGAGGTCCAGGCGCGGCGCCCAGGGCAGCCGGTCGGAGGGCCGCCCGGCGATGGCCGCGAGCATGGCCTCCCGATGGGTCACGGTTGCCTCCCCGTGAGGATCCCCCGGACGATGGCCACGTCCTCGGCCAGCTCGTCACGATCCTTCTGGCACACGCCGACCACCACCGCATCGGTCAGCTTGATGTTGGCGTAGGCGAACTCGAAGGCCGCGCGGAGCGACTCCGGCGAACCGGAGTTTCGGCCGGCGGCCAGCACCTTGAAGGCCAGGCAGGGCCGGGCGGTCGCGCGGATGGCCCGGCACATGGCCTCGCGGTCGGCCGGGTCGTAGACCTCGACCGAGGCGTCCAGGCCCTCGACGGCGGCGACGCGCTTGTGCTGCTTGGCCAGGTTGTAGAAGCTGCCCAGATAGAAGTCGAGGTCCCAGCCCTGGCTCTCGACGTGGTCGATCACCTGAGGCTGGTGGGTGGCCAGGCCCACGGCGACGCCGGCCTCGCGGATGCGCCGGGCGAGTTCCCGGACCTCCTCGAAACGGCCGTCGTGCCAGAGGTTGTCGGCCCAGGTGCCGTGGATGTAGACGGCCGAGGCGCCCTGGGCGGCGAGCGCCTGGACGTGCGCGGCCTGGTCGGCGAGCTCCGAGGCGGTCTGGGCGACCCAGGTCAGGCGCCCGCCCTCCGCGCGGTGCTCGCTCCAGAGCCGCGAGAAGAAACGGTCGCCACGCAGCAGCACCGAGCGCAGGCCCAGCGCCTCGCAGCGCCGCAGCAGCTCCAGCACCCGCGCCGAGGTGTAGTGCCCGAGCATCTCGCGGTCCCGCTCCGGCGACTGGTGGCTGAAGCCGGCCATGGGGTTCGAGCCGATCATCAGGCGGCTGACGCGGCAGCCCTTGCCCAGTTCGATCGTCGGCAGCTCCGGGAATCCAGCTTTCACAAGCTCATCCTCCGTCGTCGCCGGGACGATTTCAACGCAGAGGACGCAAAGGAGCGCGGAGGACGCAGAGGACAACGGCTGGAGTCCTCTCGCAACGGCAACAAGACAAACCTCCTCTGCGACCTCTGCGACCTCTGCGTGCTTCTGCGTCCTCTGCGTTGATCAGTTTCCCCCGCCTGCCGGAGCCGGCGGCTTGGCATCGAAGGCCTCGACGAGGTTAGGATCGGCCTTCCAGTCGCTGTCGAAGTAGCCGGCCAGCAGCGCGGGCGGCTCGCCCTCGCCCTCGGCCCCGGCGCCGAAGACGATGAAGTCGGGGATCAGGTCGAGCTTGTGGTTGGCGGCCGGGTGGTCGGCGTCGTCCCCGTAGTAGCGGCCGGCCGAGATCACCAGGTAGCGGTCCTTGGCCGGGCACCAGGGGCTGGGGCGGGTGAGCACGACTCCCCGGTCGCCCTCCAGGCTGACCTTGCGGCCGGCGATTTCGAGCTCGGTCGCCGAGAGCCGGCACTCCAGGGCCCCGAGCCTGGCGGCCTCGGCCACCAGCCGGCTGGTGGTCGGCGATCCGAAGACGATCAGGCTCCGCGCGGTCTTCTCCTCGTCGGTCAGGGTGGCCTCGTCGACGGCCTGGGGGGCGCCCTTGGCGAAGGCCTGCCACTCGGCGGCGAAGCGCCGGGCCTTGGCCTCGTTGGCGGCGGCCTCCTCGGCCGAGCCGGACGATCCCCACACCACCGTGAACGGGCCGTTGCAGGCCTCCTTCATGGGGCCGGGGAGGGCGGCGTTCTTGGCCCAGCGGCCGGGGGCCGGCGCGCGCTTGAGCCGGCCGCGGACCTCCCAGCCCTGGCCCGCCCGGTTCGCGAACTCCAGGTCGAAGCCCTCGGCACCGCGCACGGCGGGCTGGATCTCCCCCGTCCCCGGCGCCTGGCAGATCCCGCGCAGGGTGAAGGCGCGGACGTTCCGGGCGCTCAGTTCCACCTGGCCCTTACCGGTCTCGGCTGCGATGAGTTCCGCCGGCGCGGTCCATCTGTCGAGCTGATCTATCTGGGCCCAGTAGGACCGGCCGTAGCGCGGAGAGTAGGTCCGGATGACCACCTTGTCTGGCCGCTTGGGACGGACCTGCGACGCCAGCCAACCCACCGTCTCCGGCGAGGCCAGCGCGCTCCAGCCGCTCCAGTGGTCGCCCTTGAGCTCGGCCAGCCGGACGTCCGTGCCGGCGGCACCGAGTTGCGCGGCCATGGCCTGGGCGCTCTCGAAGGGGATGAACTCGCCGCGGTTGTGGAAGATGCGCACCGGCATGCCAACCAGGTTGGGCGCCAGCAGCAGGGGGCAGTCGACGTCCAGGCAGAAGCCCTTGTAGCGCGGCAGGCCCCGGCGACCGCGGACCTCGACATAGTAGGGCACCGGCCGGCCGGAAAGCACGGCCAGCGCCGAGAAGCGGTCCGGGTAGTGCGCGGCCAGGTTGTAGGCCCCGTAGCCGCCCATGGAGTAACCGCAGATGCTCACCCGGTCGCGGTCCACCGGGTAGCGCCGGCAGGCCTCGTCGATCGCGCGGAGCACATCGACCTCGCCGATGGAGGTGAAGTCGGTGTTGGAGCGCCCGAAGGGCATGAGCAGGATGGCGCCCTCGCGCTCGGCCAGGGCGCAGATGTCGCGCATCTGATCCTCTTCCACCCAGCGGTGCTTGTCGTAGGTCGGCACGTAGCCGTGGAGGTAGACGATCATCGGGCATGAGCCGCCCTGGCGCTCGGCCGGGTCGGCCAGCTTCCTGGGCACGTAGAGCCGGTAGGGCTGGGCCGAACCGTCGGCGACGCACCAGTAGGCGCGCTCCAGCCACCCGACCTGCCCGTCCAGGGGATCGCGCCCGGCAGCGGCGGCGGCCAGCGCCTCGCGGCCGGCGGTCAGTTCCTCCAGGACGGCGCCCGCCGCGCCCTCGGTCAGCACCCGTCCCGACAGGATCAGCCCGGCCTTCTCGGCCTTGAGCTGGGCCAGGGCCAGGCCGGCGGCGCCTCCCGCGCGCTCCGGGGCGGCCCGGGCGGCCAGGACGTCGCCCAGCAGCTTCCGGCCAGCATCCTCGATGCCGGGGCGGGAGTAGAGCAGGCAGATCGACCGTGACAGCCGGCGGCCGCCGGAGGTCTCGAAGAGCTCGGCGGCGCACTCCAGGGCCATGAAGCCGCCCTCGGGAACCTGGACGGGCACGGAAGCTCCGGCCAGCAGTTCGGCGGCGCTCAGACGCCTGACCGCCGGCTTGAGCCCCGGCCGGTCGGCGGCGTCCGGGCGGACCAGCAGGCGCAGCTCCAGTTCGGCAGCGCGGGCCGGGGCGGAGCCGGTCCGCTCCAGGCGCAGCTCGGCCGGCCCGCGGTCGGGCAGCCAGGAATCGCCGGCGACCAGGGTCAGGGCTCCGGCCAGCAGCGCGGCCTGGCGCACCGGGCCGGCGTCGGAGAGCTCCAGGGCCAGGCGCTCGGGGGCCGTCCGCTCCGCGGCGGCCAGCGGGCCGTCGGGCACGGAAGCCTCGGCCACGGCCAGGATGAAGCCGGCCCGGGGCGGCTCCCCGCCGCCGCCGCGCTCCGGAGCGGCGACCTCCAGCAGGAGCCGGTTGGTGCCGCGGAGCAGCTCGACGCCGAACCGGGCCGAGTGCAGCCCCCAGGAGACGTCGCGTTCGGTGGCGCCCAGGAGCCGCCCGTTGAGCCAGACGCGGACCTGGCCGGTGGAGCGCAGGCGCAGCTCCCGCCTGCCGCCCTCCGCGGAGACCAGGGCGCCGGCGGCGTAGTGCAGCCCGGGGCCGGCCGGCAGCTCGACCGCCGGCGTGGGCCAGGCCACGAGCTTCCAGGGTTGCCCGGAGAGGTCCTCGCCCTCGCGGGCCACCGGCCCTTTCCCGGGCTCGGCCAGGGCCTTGGCGAACGGCCCGGCCACGAGCCACGCCGTGTGGGCGCCCTCGGAGGTCGGCGCGAACTCCACGCTGCCGGGACGCGCCGCCGCGGCCACGGGGGCCGGGGCGGCGGCCGCCGGCGGCGGGGCCGGCATGCCGCGGCGGGCCACGGCCAGG
>JAKLDR010000190.1 GCA_022703445.1 Planctomycetota bacterium
CAGTGCTCGCCCGATCTGGCCGGACCGTAGGGGCTCCACTAGGATCACGAACCTGCCCTTGTGGCTGGCCGCGGTCGGGACCACGCCAATCAGCGCGGTCACGTCCCGGAAGCTGCCATCGGTGGAGCTGAGGGCAAAGAGCGGTCCGGAGACCCCCAGTACCTCGTAGCGCGCCCGGTCGGCGCCGCTGTCGTTCCGGATGTAGACCGTGCCGGGGATCTGCTGGACGTCCTTGGCCTGGGAAGCCTGCTCCCGCTGCCGGCGCTGGAGATCCTGGGCGGCATCGATGAAGGCGTTATAGGCCCCGGCCGGGATGCGGAGCGTCTCCCCCGGCGCTACCTTCCGAAGCGCGTCGCCGGCCACGGCTCAGACTCCGATGCCCAGGAGCGAGAAGTCCCCGTCCTCGTAGACCTTCTCGACGTAGACGGCGACCGGCTTCTTGACGATGGCCTTGGCCCCGGCGTCCTCCTGGTCCGCGTACCGGACCCACATGTACTCCCAGCCCTTCTTCGAGATCCCAGCAATGCCGCCTACAGTGATGCCGGCCCTATTGGGGCTCGAGGCGAACTTGAAGCTGATCTCCCATTTCTCGGTGCCGCGCTTGCTCCCGGAGGCCCCCAGGAACAGGCATTCCCCGGGCTGGAAGCCGCGGAAAGCGGCCACGTTCACCCGGCCGGTCAGCATAAAGAGGACGCCCTTGTACGGATTCGTGACCACGCTGTCGGCCAGGTAGTGGGTCTCGGAGAAGCTGTAGACGGGCAAGGTGATGTCGACGCCTTCGACGGCGTCGGCCGTGACGCCGATGGCCCCCTTGAAGTCCGGCGCGTTGGCGCCATACCGGGCAATGGTCGCCAGGCTTTGGGTGATGTGCTGGTTGCCGCCACCGGTGTCGAAGCTGAAGACCGGCTCGTCGCCGGGGCTGCCAGAATCCGGGCTCTCGTACCGGACCGTCACCTTCCAGGTGTGCTCGTTGACCCGTTCGGCGATCTCTATGGACTTGCGGGGCAGGCCGTCGTGGGTCGCCGGCGTACCCACCGTGGCTATGGCCTTGACCTCAGCCTCGTCGGCCGCATCCCGGACCACAAAGGGCAGCTCGGCCACGGACTTTTCGGCCAAGGTCTCCGTCCGACCCGCGAAGAGTTCCTCAATCACAGCGGGCATGGCCGTTCACTCGAATTCCTGGTCAGCGAACCGGTCGAGGATCTTCTTGGTGTTCTTGGCAGTCTCCTCCGTGGCCTTGGCGGTACGTTCCTCGGTGAGGCTGGGCCCCACGGCGAGCCCCCGGGCCGCCTCGGCGCTGAAGGTGCCGACCACTTCGATCCGGGCGGCCTTCTCCAGCGCCGGCATGACCTCCTCCTGGAACTTCTCGAACCGCGGCACTTCGGGCGCCTCCGGAGGCGCTTCCGGCTTCCGGGCCTCGGCCGCCTGGCGCTTGGCCTTGGCCTCGGCCACGGCCGCCGCCCACTCATCCTTGGCCTTCTTCAGGGCAGCCTCGGAGTCCGCCAACTCCTGGTCGTGGCCCTGCTTCCGGGCCTTGTCCTTCTCGTCGGTCTCGTCCAGGATCATGTTGATGACGGCCTTGCGCTCGACTTCGATGGCGGCCAGCTCCTTGTCGCGCTCCGCCTGGGTAGTATCGCTCCGGACCTGGGCCGACTTGTTCATAGCCTCGGTCTGGCGGTCGATGTTTCGGCTCACCGCCTCCACGTCGATGCTGGAATCCAAGGTGCCCAGTACCTTGGCCCACTGTTTGGCCATGAATCCCTGCACATGGTTCCAGACCTTCAAGACCCCCGTGGAAAATCTGGTCCAGAGGTTGAGCAGGAAGTTGATCGTTCCGGTCCAGATCCTCCGCAGGCCATACCACGCCTCAGCCACGACGATGGTCAGGCCGTCGAAGATGTCGCTCGACGTCTGGAGGAACCAGTACTTGAAGGCGATCCAGTAGCCCTTGAGCCAGTTGATCCCGGCCTGCCAGACCACCTTCATGGAGAGCCACATGATCCTGGCGGCCAAGGCGATATCGCCGGCGGCCAGCGCGTCCTTGATGCCCTGGAGCGACTCTAGGGCAAAGCCTTTGAGGTCGTCGAATCGGGCGCCCAGCCACTCCAGTGCCTTGCCGCCGGCGCCGGTCGCCCACACGATGTAGGCACCCAGCGCCGCCAGGGCGGTGACCACCAGGCCGACGGGTGTCAGGATGAAGCTCAGAGCCGTCGAGATGACCGAGGCCATGACGCCAAAGGCCGTGCCCACCATCGAGACGATAGGCCCCAAGGCAGTAAGCCCCGCCCCTACCCCGAGGATCACCGCAGCGATCTTGAGAATCGACACCACCAGGCCCCGGTTCTGGGCGAGCCAGTCCCGGAAGGCCACTATGATTTCCATGACCTTGCCGGCCATCTCGCTGAGCAGCGGCGCCAGCGCCGAGCCTACCGTTACCACCAGGCTCTTCAAGACCGCCGTCACCCGTCCGAAGGCGTCGTTCAACTCGGCCGCGGCCTTGGCATCCTGGGCCGTCATGACCACACCCAGGCGCCTGGCCTCGGCTCGGGCCTCGGCCAAGCCCTCAATCATGGGTAGAAGCGAGGTTCCAGACTTCCCAAAGACCTCCATGGCCGACGCGGCGCGGAGCGTGGGGTCGGTGATCTCCGACAGGCGTTTGGCAATCACCAGGAACTGGTCCTCGGGCTTAAGGGCGAGCAGATCCTTGGCCGAAAGCCCCAGTGCCAGCAGGGCGTCGGTCGCCGTCTGCGAGCCCTCGGCCGCACCTACGATAATCCGCTGCATGCGCTTGGCCGCGCCCTCCACTTCGCCGAGGTCCGTACCGGCGAGCCCCGCGGCGTAGCTCAACTCCGAGAGCGTCTCCACGCTGAAGCCGGTGCGCTTGGCCATCTTGTCGAGCTGGTCGCCCATCTCCGAGAAGCCCTTGGCGCTGGCCAAGAGCGGCGTCACGATCCCAGCGCCCAGGGCCATCATCCGAAGGCCCGTGGCCTGCAGGCCTGCCCCAAACGCCTTGATGCGTCGTGAGGCCGCCTGCAGGCCCTTCACCAACCTGGCGTCGTTGGCGTAGAGCTCGATGAAGGCGAGCCCCGCCCGGATGCCGCCGGATGAAGCCATCATTCTGTCCTTGCGGGTACGATGGGTTTCATGTAGTTATGCCTCAGGGTCAAGGAGGAACCTGTATGGCAACTGCATCCGGCCAATCATCCTGCACCAGATGCCTTCGAGATCTTGATCCAGGCGTTCCGCTGAAGAGCTGTCCCTCTTGCGGCGCCCCGTTCTGCGCCGGATGCTGGCCGAGCAATTCGCCCCAATGCCCGAAATGCGCACGGATCGTGATGCCTCAAAGAGGCCTCTTGCCCAATTCGCGTGATCGAGGAAGCCGGCAGAACTGATCGCGTTGCACCCACGGGCATCATTTCCCAGGATCAGCGAGCGCCCACCACCCGGCCGGCAGCACCACCACGGCGGGCACTTCCCGGCCGTCCTTGTTAGCCACCCAGACCTTGGCTTTGACCGGTTCCCTGAGCCTCACCGGCTCCCCCTCGGGAACCACGATCACGCGACTTCCGCAGCCGGCGAAGCAGGCGCTCACGCAGATCGTCACGGCGAGCGCCATCCTCCACCGAGTCAGCCAGCCCTTCCCTGATTGCATGGGCGAGTACCTCCACAAGTACCGGGGCGCACTCGGCCAGCATCGCGCCGAGAAAGCGCCCCAGTACGACCGCGAGCGGGGTCACTTGACCCCCACGTCCTCGGAGGAGACTTTGTTGTCCCTGGCTGCGATCAGCCCGATCCCGGCTGCGACCGCGGCGCAAACCGCCGTCCAGTCCGGGTTCGTCGCCGGGTCACCGTCGCCCAGCAGGCTCACCGCCCCGGCCACCGCCGTCATGATCGCGCAGACACCGAACACCGTGGTCTTCCAGCTCTTCATCTCCCGTCTCCTTCCTTTACTTGCCGCCATCCACGAAGACCGCCTTCAGGATGGACAGATCCTTGGTCTTGGGCGCCGGCCTGGCCTCGGCCGCGTAGGGGTGAAAGTCGGATGCGTCGTAGGGCCGGTGCTTCTTCGGGTCGCGGTGGACATTGGCGAGCATGGCCATGACCGAGGCCGTATGGTTCCAGGACTCGCGGCTCCGGCCCTCAGCCATCCAGACCAGATCCCGCAGGGTGAACGGCTCTGGCGCTACTCCGACGATCCCGGCGAGCCGCCAGATGAGTTCCCAAGCGCGGCCAGCGCCGACTCGAACTGCCGGTCGAGTTCGGGGCTGGCCAGGCGCTGCTCCGCGACCGCCAGCGCCTTCGCCTGGAACACCCCCAGCTTCTCCATCGCCTTGCGGAGAAGGCGCCGGCGGCTCTGAGGGAAAAAATCGATGAGTTCCTCCAGGAAGGCGGTCGAGGCCCCGTCCAGGGCGTCCCCGCCCATCGCCCGGCCGAAGTCCTCGTCGGTCAGCTTCTGAGCGTCCGCCTCAAGCTTGACCACCGCGTAGAGCACGTCGCAGAGGAACACCGGGTCGTTGGACAGCCGGTCGATCAGCTTGCCCTCGATGACCTCGAGCAGGTTCACGCCCAGGAGCGACCGTACCCGTTTCAGGGCGGCGACGTCCAGCTGGACCGACCAGACCCGGCCGGCGTTGTCCTTGAAGGTTCTCATGGCGGATCTCCTTTAGACGACCTTCATCCACTCGGGGGCGTGTTCGGCGTAGGTCGGCTTGATCGAGATCGAGGCGGTCATGGCCTCCTCGAGCGGCTCCTTCCGGCTGAAGCTGATCACCGACATCGTGGCCCGCAGGCCCTGGCTGCCGCTGGCCGTAATCGGACCATCCATCACCGCCATCTCCACCGGCGTGTCGCCGAACCAGGCGTTTTGCAGGGCGGTGAAGCCCTCGTCCTCGGTGTCCCAGACCATCTCGAACTCGATGGAGCCCTCCTTGAGCGTCCCCACCGTCGCCTTCCAGCCGGCGTTGCCCCGCGTGGTCAGGTCGGCCTCGCCCTTCTCCAGCGTCAGGGTGAGATCCTTGACGTTCTTCATCTCCTTCCAGTCCGGGGTGCCATAGGTCCCCGCGTTCCTGAAGAGCTTGCCTTCCATGCCGAGTTTGTGGCTCATCGCTGTCTCCTTACCCTCGGACCGAGTTGGCCCACATCTTGGAAAGCTGCGGCTTGCCGATCTCCAGTGCCGGCCCCATGAACGGCCGCCGCGGATACCGCCTGGGCTTGTTGCTCTGGACTGGCCGCTGGGCGGCGGGGAGCTTCTTCGCCTCTTCCTTCGCCCGGGCGACCTGCTTGGCGGTCTTGAGCCGGACCACCACTGCCTTGCCGCCGTCGACCGAGATCGGCCCGTGGCCGCCGACTTCCAGCTTCCAGGTGGCCTTCCGGGCCTTGCGCTTCTTCGCCGGCTCCGTGCCGCCGAACTCGTGGGTGCGGCCGATCCGCCCCACCGCCGTGACCGTTGGGCCGATCACCACCCGCTGGCGTTCCTTCTCCACCCCGAAAAGGATGGCGCCCTTGAGCCGCCCCTTCCGGCTGTGCGGCTGGTGCCCGGCAGGCGCCGGCTCCTTCGAGACCTTGATGCTGCGCTTGGCGATCCCCCGCAGATACGCCCCGGCCTTGCCCAGGCTCTTGATCGAGCCCTTCCGGCTGGCCCGGACCACCTTCCGGGAGTCCATCCGCGAGCCCACCTTCACCCCGACCATGCTCAGAACCCCTGCGGCATCGCCCCGCGCGGGAAGCGCAGGTAATGGGCCGAGAGGTAGGCCTTGCCCGCGGCCTGGCCGTTGCCGTTCTTCACGAAGGCGACGAGTCGCCCGCCGCTGGGGATGAGCACGTTCCGGCCAAGGAGCGCATTCACGAGGTCTGGGTCGCTCCCATTGGCCAGGTTCTTGGTCATGGCCAGGTCCACCCAGGCCTGGTCGACGCCGACGATGGGCTCCATCTGGAGCACCGCGTGGCAGGGAGCGTTGTTGGGGACATAGACCGACACCGTGATCAGGAGCCAGTTCTCGTCAGCCGGTACGGTCGAGCCGTAGATCGACACGCTCCCCGCCTGAGGCACCATCGCCTCCTTCTCCTCGAGGAGCAGCGGTGGCATCCGGCCGATGTCCAGGTTCCACATGGCGTCACTCCATGATCCGGAAGGTGAAAGTCAGCACCGACGTGAACTGCCGCAGCTCGGCCATGTGCTCCTGGCTGTAGATGGGCACGTTCTCGGTCTTGACCCAGACCACCAGCGGCGCGTGCGCCAGCCGCTTGAGCCTGAAGAGCGCCGCGATCTCCTCCACGAGCTGCATCAGCGGGTCGACCTCGGCAGGCTCGGTCGTGGTCAGCTTCTTCTGCACCGCCACGTCGACCTTGGCCTCCCGCGGCGTGCTACCCCTGGAACCCAGCTCCTGCTCGAGTCCCTTGGGCACGACGGTGACGCGCAGGGTCTTCATGTCGGCCAGGTCAAAGACCGGCTGATACGCCCGGACCGCCGTGACAGGCAGGCTCAACGTGGCCGCATTCAGCTCGGCGACCACCGCGTCAGCGATCTGCGGAACCGTCGCCGGCATGGCTGCCTTCCTTGCTGGCCAGGAGCGCCGCGGTGCTCTTCTCCAGGGCGCTCAGAAGCGTTTCCCGTACCCACTTGTGATCGCGCTCTATGGCCTCGGACATGCGCTTCTCGCGCAGCCAGTCCCGCCAGAGAACGTACCCGACCACCAGGCCGGCCAGGCCCCACTGCGCCCACATCGCGCCATCGCCGCCGACCGGCACGGAGATGGCCAAGAGCGCTCCCATCCCCGTCTTCATCGCCATGTCCACTATCACGGCGTGTCCTCCACGCCGACCTGCTTGGTGTGAATCCGGAAGGTGTGGCGGTAGAGGTCGGAATACCGCCACTCGGGCTCGCGGCCCGGAGCCATGACCTCGTAGACGTAGACCTTCGATCCCTGGCGCTCGCGCACCTGGTCCCCATGCTTCGGCGTTGACTCCGCGCCCCCAATCACCAGCTCGCGCGCCAGGACCAGGTAGTCCCTGGTCTCCGTCCGCTCGGCCACGCCGGATTCGTTCAGGATCTCGAAGACGGTCTTGCCAATCGTGGCCCGGACCTGGATGGCCTCCCCGGCGCGG
>JAKLDR010000191.1 GCA_022703445.1 Planctomycetota bacterium
GTGGTTGATGAGTTCGTCTACGTTGGTCGTCGCATTGAAGCCGGCCCAGCGGATCTTGGCGGCGGTCTCCTCGCTGCGGGTCCAGACGGTGACCACATCGCCGCGGGTGGAGTTGAGGATGGAGCGGGCCAGGTGTTGGCCCCACGGCCCCCAGCCGATCAGCCCGAAGCCGACCTTCCGGATGGGTGCCGAACTGCCTGCGCCGCCCGCCGCCGCCTTGTCCTGAGCCTTCTTGGTCGCCACGCGCGTTTCCTCCTTCTTCAGTGAAAAGGGTGGTTTGTTTCCGGACCACTGACTGCTGACGCCGGCTGATTCTCGCCGGGAGAAGGCTGGTATCAAGTCACTTCGGCGGAGCCCGAAGAAGATCGGGCGGGGTCAGTCGGTAGAAGACCGTGCCCGGCATGGCCTGAGCTTGGAGCAGCCCGGCGGTCTCCCCGGCCAGGCCGGCCAGCTCCGGGTCGCGGTCCTTGGCGGCCGTTTCCAGGAGCGCACCGGTGGTCCAGTCCGGCGGCGATCCACGGTAGCACCAGTCGAAGGACATCGCCCCCCAGTAGCCGACTGCGAAGCGGTCTTGGCCCGGATCCGACGCCAAGAGCTCATGCAGCCTCCTGAGCCCCGGTTTGCCGCAGCAGCCCAGGACGGAGCCGGCGGTCCACTGGTAGTCGCCGGCCAGCCGTTTCGGAGCTCGCAGGTACAGGGAGATCTTGCGCGCCGCCTGCTCCGGCCCGCCGAGTCTGGCGACGGCGGCCTCCAGGCTTGCCTTCTCCGGAAAGTACCCGGCCATGGGGGCGCGCATGAGCTCCTCGCATGCCCTGCGGACCTCGATGACCGGTCTCCCCACTGACAGACAGAGAAGCCCCAGCAGGCCCAGAAACGCGAACCCCACGCCCCACCAGACATAGATCCGCCGGGAGCGGTCGGGGGCGGATTGGTGATTGGACGATTCCATCAGGGCTCCTACCATTTCGCCCTGCCAGCCTGTTTCTCGATCTCGGCATACATCAAGTCTTCCAGGGAGTGGATGGCTTGGTCGGCCAGTCTGCGTGTCTCCGGGTCCACACCTTCCAGGGCCCTCTCGCGGAGCGTGGTAGTTGACCAAGCCCCCCAGAAAGGGTAGGGTCCTTCGAGGAATCCTTCAACACCCGCCTCTCCGCAATGCTGTAGGCGGGGGTCCGACGACTCCAGTAACGCGATGATGCGCCGCAGTCCCGGTTTGCCGCAGTGTCCGAGGAGGGTGGCGGCCGTATCGGCTTCGCCTGGGTCATACCTGTCAAGCCGCTGAAGCACCCATGCTGGCATCCGCAGGTACCGGTCAAGCTTGTGTGCTGCCTGCTCAGGTCCGCCGAGTGCGATGATGGTCGGCTCCGCCTTGGCCCGTTCCGTCAAGCGGGAATGCGCTTCGCGCCGCTTGAGCACGCTGTGGACTTCGACTACAGGGCCAATGACCAGTAGGCAGCAAAGTCCCAGCAAGGCTAGGAACGCGAAGGCGACGCCCCACCAGACGTAGACCCGTCGCGAGCGGTCGGGGGCGGGCGCGGCGGTCGTTTCCATGGCCGCGATTATCGCCTGGCCGGAGGCCATTGCAACGCGGAGGCTGGCCGAAGCTGTGGTCGGCTGTCGGCTTTCGGCATTCGGCTTTGGGCTTTCGGCACAACGGCTGTTCCGAAAGCCGAAGGCCGACAGCCGATAGCCGGTCGTTCTTCCCCCGCGCTTTTCGTTGACACCGGGCCGCCGGCGGCTAAAACTTGGCTTCGGGGGATGCGGAGGTTCGTCTGCCTCAGCCGCTGGCGGTGATAACCGGCACCGGGGTCGTCGCCCCCTCGGGCGTCGCATCCATCGATCCTCTGGCGCTGCCGGACGGCAGGCCGGTCCCGCCATTCGGCTGCCCGGTCCAGAACTTCGACGTCAAGAAGCACGTGCCGACGATCATCAGCTACGTGGACCGTTGCTCGGCTCTGGCGCTGGTGGCGGTCAAGCTGGCCCTAGACTCCGCCCGGGTAGCACCCAAAGCCACGACCGTTCCCGCAACCAGCAACCCCCAACCCGCAACCGTTCCGCCCCTCTGGGGTCTCGCATACTCGTCAGCCTGGGGCTGCCTGGACTCCATGGAGCTATTCTTCGCCAAGGTCGCCGCCGGACAGGCCAAGTTCGCGCCGCCGCTGGTCTTCAGCCACTCCTACGTGAACACGCCCTCGAGCCTGGCCTGCATCGAGTTCGGCCTGTCGGGTCCGGGCGCGACCTTCTCGCAGGGCGCCGCCGGGGCGATCGTCGCCATGGGCTGGGCCCGCGACCGGCTGGTGCGCACCGGCGGCTCGGAGTGCGCCGGCTTCGTGGCCGCGGCCTCCGACTCGCTCTCCAGGGCGCTCAGGAGGCACTACGCCGCGGCCGGTGAGCTCTCCGCCGACGGGCGGCTTGCGCCTTTCGACGCGTCGAGCACCGGCACGGTCCTGGGCGAGGCCGGAGCGGCGCTGACCGTGGAGCTCCAGGCCGCCGCCCTCGCCCGGGGCGCCAAGCCGCTCGCCGCGATCCTCGGCTGGGGCTCGGCGGTGGGGCTGGACCCGCGCAAAGCCCTGGTCCAGGCGGTCCGGACCGCCCTGGCCGAATCCGGCGTTGTTCCCAAGGCCCAAAGCCCAAAGCCCATAGCCTTGGTCTTCTGCGACGCCTCCGGTCGGCCGGACCTGGACCGGGCCGAGGCCGCGGCGCTGGACGAGGCCGTCGGTCCGGCCGTCCCGCGCAGGACCGTCAAGTCCGGGGCCGGCGAATGCGGCCCGGCCGCGAGCCTGCTTTCCGCTGCCGAGGTCTGCTCGGCGGCTGCCGGCACTTATCTCGTCACCGCGCTGGACCGGTCCGGCGCGGCCGCGCTGGTTCTTGAAAGGGTGCCCTGAATGTCCCATCGCGAGCCCCAGGAGATCCCGCTGCGCATCGCCATGAAGGGCGGCTTCCTGGCCGCCACGCTGCACATCCCGGCCGGCCGCGCGCCGCGCTCCGGCTGGCCGTCGGTGCTGATGAGCCACGGCTTCACCGGCAACCGCATCGAGACCCACTTCCTGTTCGTGAAGGCCAGCCGGGCCTTCGCGGAGAAGGGCTTCGCCTCGCTGCGCTTCGATTTCCGGGGCTCGGGCGAGAGTTCCGGGCGCTTCCAGGACATGTCCATCCTCACCGAGGTGGCCGACGCCCTGGCCGCCTGGGAGTTCCTGGGGCGCCTGCGCGGCTTCGACGCAGACCGCCGCTGCCTGCTGGGCCTGTCCTTCGGCGGGGCGGCCTCCGCGCTGCTGGCTGGAGGCCTGGCCGCCGAGGGCCGCGAGCCTGCCGGCTGCGTCCTGTGGAGCGCGGTCGGAGACATCGGCCGGCTCTGGGACCGGCGCATCGCGGCCATGGGCCGGGGCCGCCGCAAGCTCCGCTTCCCGCTGGAGCGTTCCGGGCATCTGCTGGGACGCCGCTTCTTCGAGGATATCCGCCAGGTGCCGCGGCCCATCGAGGCCCTGGGCGCCTCCGGAGTCGAGGCCCTCATAGTCCACGGGACGGCCGACGACGCCGTGCCCGTGGCCGACGCCCGCGCCTTCGCCGCGGCCTGCCGCCGGGGGCTGGCCACCCTGCGGGTGTTGCCCGGCTACGACCACACCTTCGCCCGCAGCGACCGGGAGCGGAAGGTCATCGCCCTGACCGCCGCCTGGCTCTGCAGAAAGATCTAGGAGGTCTGCCTTGTCCGAGAGCAATCCCGCCCTGCCCACGCCGGAGCCCGGGTCCGTGAAGACCTTCGTTCTGGACACCAACGTCCTCCTGCACAACCACACGGCGCTGACCAGCTTCGCCGACAACAAGGTGGTCATCCCCATGGTGGTGCTGGAGGAGCTCGACCGGTTCAAGAGCCGCAACGACGAGCTCGGCCGCAACGCCCGCCAGGCCATCCGCACGCTCGACACCCTGCGGGTCTCGGGGTCGCTGCGCTCGGGCGTGCCGCTCGAGAACGGCGGGGAGCTCCGGGTGGCGCCCATCCAGGACGTCTCCGGCGACCTGCTGGACCTGCCCATGGCGGCGGCCGACAACCACATCCTCGGCGTGGCCTACGCCCTGGCGCGGAACGGCGAGCCAGTGATCTTCGTGTCCAAGGACATCAACGCCCGCGTCAAGGCCGACGCCCTGGGGCTGACCGCCGAGGACTTCGAGAAGCAGACCGTCAACATCGAGACCTTCTACTCCGGCTGGCGCGACCTGCCCGTCGCCAAGGAGCTGGTCGACCGGTTCTACGCCGAGAAGGGGCTGCCCCTGGACGCGCTCGGCCAGATCGCCCCGCTGGAGCCCAACGAGTTCGTCATGCTCCGGGACCAGGGCAACCCCAAGCACACCGCGGTGACCCGCCACGACCCGACCGGAAGCCGGTTGGTCAGCCTGGTCAGCGACTTCTCCAAGGTCTGGAACATCGCCCCGCGCTCCATCGAGCAGCGCATGGCCCTGGAGTTGCTGCTGGACGAGAGCGTGCGCCTGGTCACCCTGGTCGGACGGGCCGGCACGGGCAAGACCCTGCTGGCGATCGCCGCCGGGCTCGAGCTCATTCTCAAGAGCCACACCTACGAGAAGATGCTGGTCTCGCGGCCGATCATGCCCATGGGCAAGGACATCGGCTATCTGCCGGGCGACAAGGACGAGAAACTCACCAACTGGATGCTGCCGATCTTCGACAACCTCAAGTACCTGCTCTCCGGTCGGCGCCGGCCGGTGGAGACCACCGTCGAGCAGCTGCTGCGCGACGGGGTCGTCTCGCTCGAGGCCCTGACCTACATCCGCGGCCGCAGCATCTCCAGCCAGTTTCTGATTGTGGACGAGGCCCAGAACCTCACGCCGCATGAGGTCAAGACCATCATCAGCCGCGCCGGCGAGAACACCAAGCTGGTGCTCACCGGCGACCCCTACCAGATCGACAACCCCTACCTGGACAGCTCGTCGAACGGGCTGGTCTTCGCCGCCGAGCGCCTCAAGGGCTCGGACCTGGTCGGGCACATGGTCCTTTCCAAGAGCGAGCGCTCCGACCTGGCCAGCTTGGCGGCCGAGCGGCTCTAGGCGGGGCGCGGCCACCGCGCCCGAAGTCCCCGGCGCGGCGGACGGCGTCAGCGCGTTCGTCCGGCCCTCCCCAATCCGACAATCTTCCCCGGTCACGGCGGGCGCCATTCGGGCGTCCTGCTGACGGGTCCCGCGGACGGCGGGGCCCCGGAGGGAGGTGCCCCGTGTCCGGAGCTCTACGGCTGCATCGGGAGGGGGTCGTGGCCGGGCTGGTGCTGGCGGGCTGCGCGGCACTTGCCGGGACGGAACTGGCCAGGCCTGACAGGGAGGTGGGGGGCTCGCCGGCCGCGGTGGACGCTGCTCTGGCCGGGGTGCGCCGGTCGCTCGATGCGGACGGCGGCCGGAAGATCGAGACCCCCAGGACCCACGCCGGCTTCTCGGCGGGGATGGCTCGCATCGAACGCCCTCTGGACGGCACCCTGGCGGCGTGGAAGTTCTGGCCGATTCCTCCGGCCATAGTGAAGGTCTCCCCGCCGCCGCCGCCCCCGGTCCTCGCCCGGCTGGGCCAGCCGCGCATCGCCAGGGGCGGGGCCGGGGTCGGGAGGGGGACCGTCCAGGTCTTCTTCAGCAACCAGGATAGCTGCTGGCGGAGCCGCGCGCTGCAGGTCTGGCGCAAGGCGCCGGGCGACGTCGGGTGGCCGCGGGACCCGCTGGTGACCGTCCTGGTCAGGGCCGGCGGCGAGCCGCGCCTGCCTCCGGGCGTGACCGCCCTGCCCGACGGCTACGAGATCGCCATCACCGACCAGGCCCCGCGCACTCCCTGGGAGTACCGGGTCCGCGCCGCGGCGGTCTTCGGCCGGACCGCCTCTATGGCCACGCCCGCCGGCGTCGCAGTCCATGATGTCCTGCTGCCCCCCGACGGACCGGAGCGGGAGGACATGCTGAGCGACGAACTCGCCGGGGAAGGCCTCTTCGGGATGCTCGCCGAGGGCGCCGAGCCCAACGGGCTGATTGGGCCGGGGGCCTTCGCCTCCCGTTTCTCAGCCGCAGTGACCCTGGTCCTGCCCGGCGACACCCAGATCGCCTACGAGGCCCCGGCGGCCTTCGGAGACCGGCAGTTCGCGGGCATCCGGATCAGGCACCACCGACCGGGAGCGGAGGGCGCCGACGCCGAGGGCTGGATCGAGCGCCTGGAGCGCTTCGAACCCGGAGAGGAAGTCCGGCTGGCGGGCGAGCGGATCCTGGCGCGGGACCCGGCCACCGGCCGGCTCGTCCCGGGTGATCGGGACGTCGTGCCGGGCGTGCGGCTGGTCAGGCTCGCCATCCGGAGGGACGCGGATGGCCGCAGGGAGGTGCGCGTGGCGGTCGTCAGGGAGAACGTCGGAGGCCGGGAGGTCGAACTCGTGGCCCGCGCCGATGGCGGCGGCTGGTGGCCGGAGAATCCGCCGCTGACCCCCAGGCCCGGCGAGCCCAGGCCGGCCATGGCCGCCAGGCCGGATGCCGCGCCGGCCAATCCGCCCCGATAGGACCGCCACCAAACAGCGGGGGCGGCATCCCGCCGCCCCCACTGGCATCTGGCAACTGAGATCTGCGAACTGCCGTACTACACGTTCATGGTCATCAGGAACTCGGCGTTGCTCTTCTTGGCCTTGAGCTTCTCGACCAGGAACTCCATGGCCTCGACCACGTTCATCTCGTTGAGGTACTTGCGGAGCGCCCAGACCCGGGCGAGCTCGTCGGGGTGCAGCAAGAGGTCCTCGCGCCGCGTGCCCGACTGGTTGATGTCGATGGCCGGGAATACCCGGCGGTTGACCAGCCGGCGGTCGAGGTGCAGCTCCATGTTGCCGGTGCCCTTGAACTCCTCGAAGATGACCTCGTCCATGCGCGAGCCGGTGTCGACCAGCGCGGTGGCGATGATGGTCAGGCTGCCGCCGTGCTCGATGTTGCGGGCCGCGCCGAAGAAGCGCG
>JAKLDR010000192.1 GCA_022703445.1 Planctomycetota bacterium
GTCGCCGGAACCGAGGTGGAGACCGCGGCCAGGCAGGCCATCGAGGAGACCAAGCGGCGCCAGGCCGCCCACCTGCTGGCCGAGCGCACCAGGCTCCTCGCCGAGGAACTGGAGCGCGCGCGGGCCTTCGAGGCCTCCAACCAGGAGCGGCTCGACGAGATACTGGCGCGCTACGCCAAGCTGGCCGCCGACGCCGCCGGCACCTCCGTGGAGGAGAAGGCCAAGGCCGCCGGCGCCGAAGCCCGCCGCCAGCACTCCGCCCGGGCCGTCAAGGCGCTGGTGGACCTCGACCGGCGCGTGGACCAGGAGTGCGGCAAGGGCGCCCTCCGCGCGGCCATGGCGGCCATCGACGGGTTCCCCAAGGGGTACGTCGGGTCGGTGGAGCGCGACCTGGCCGCCCTCCGCGACAAGGTCCTGGCCGAGGGCCGGCGGCGCTGGGCGACGCTCCGCCGGGAGACCGAGGCCCTGACCAAGGCCGGGCGCTTCGACGAGGCGGCCCGGACCGCGGCCCGCGGGCGGGACCTGGGCCTGTCCGCCCTGGACTCCGAGGTGGCCGAGTCCCTGGCCGCGGTGGAGGCCGCCCGCACCGCCGCCGACCAGGCCCGGACCGCCGCCGCCGAGAAGGCCTTCGGCCGCTACTGCGCGGAGCTGCCCGCGCTCTTCGCCGCGCGCCAGTACGCCGAGGCCCGCAAGCGCGGCGAGGCCCTGACCGGCACGCTGACCTCCACGCTGGAGACCAGGCTCCGCGCCGAGCTGGAGCTGGTGACCGGCGCCGAGGCCTTCATGAAGAACCTGCGCACCGGGCTGCGCGCGGTCAAGGCCGATCAGATCAAGATGTCCACCCCCGTGGGCGAGGGCTTCCTGCAGAGCTACGACCCGGCCTCCGACGCCCTGTCCGTCAAGGTGAGCATGGGCAACTCGTCCATGATCACCGAGGTGAGGATGGCCGAGGTCGGCGAGGCCGACCTGCTGCGGCTGGCCGCCAAGGCCGCCGGCGGCGAGCTCGACACCCGCGCGATGCGCGGGGCGGCCTGCCTGCTGCTGAGCTGCCGCAGGATCGAGGGGGTCGCCGAGCTGCTCGACAAGGCCGCCGCCGGGGGCGAGAAGGTCGATGCCCTGCGCGCGCGCCTGGCGGAACTCGAGAAGGCCGCGGCTCCGCCGCCGCCTCCGCCCGCCGAGCCCAAGCCCGCCGAGTAGCCGGTCAGCCCTGCCGGGAGATGGCCGCCAGCCGCGACATCCAGGCTACGGCCTGCAGCGAGGTGAGCACGTCCATGTTCTCGACGGTCACGTTCCCGGGCAGCGCCAGGCGCGCCGGGGCGAAGTTCAGGATGCCGGTGATGCCCGCCGCGACCATCCGGTCGGCCACGGCCTGGGCCTCCGCGCCGGGCACGGTGAGGATCCCCAGGCGGATGCCCAGGTCCCGGACGACTTCGGGCAGGGCGTCCACGTGGTGGCAGCGCAGCCCCCCGAAGTCCCGGCCGACCGCCTCCGGCGCGCGGTCGAAGACCGCCCGGAGCTGCAGCGGACAGTCGCGCGAGGCGATGTAGCCCAGCACCGCCCGCCCGAGGTTGCCCATGCCGACCATGGCCACGGGCATGCGCTCCGAGGCGCCCAGGACCACCTCGATGCCGGCCAGGAGCTCGCGCACGGTGTAGCCCCGCCGCGGGGAGCCCGAGCAGGGGATCTCCATCAGGTCGCGGCGGACGATCTCGGGGGTGCAGGCGGCGGCCTCAGCCAGTTCGGCGGAGGCGACGGTCTCCCGGCCGGCGGCCTGGAGCTCCTGAAGAGCCCGCCGGTAGAGCACCACCCGGCCGACCCACTTGCGTGAAGACATGTCCCGACGGCGCTGCCTTCCGGTCTCGGCGGCGGCGGCCGTCAGGCCGTCCCCGCCGGATTCCTCCCGGGCGCTACTTCCTCTTCTTCCCGAGCTTGGCGGCCACGGTGGAGAGCAGCATCCTGGCGTCGAACGGCTTCTGGAAGACGCCGGCCAGCCCCAGGTCGCTGTAGTCGGTGGTCTGGTTGAGCGAGTCGCCGACCGAGCTGAGCATGAACACCGGCACCTTGTTGCCGCGGGCCTTGAGCTCCCGGACCAGGCCCGTGCCGGAATCCACTTCCTCCATCATCAGGTCGACGATCATCAGGTCGGGCTTGACCCGGTCGTAGGCCTTCAGCCCCTCCTCGGCGCTGGAGGCCCCGGCGAACACATAGCCGTCAGACTCCAGGATGACCTTGGCGGCCTCCAGGATGTCGCGGTCGTCGTCGACGCACAGGATCACGTGCTTGCCGTTCTGCATGTCAGGCCCTCGCTCTCAGGCTCCCGGTTCCCCGGCGGGGGAGGCGCCGCGCGCGGCGGCCTCGAAGTCCCCGCTCCGCAGCAGCCCGGCCAGGAAACCGGCGGCGGCGGAAAGGTTCTGCTCGGCCCGGGGGGACAGCCCCTCCCCGAAGCCATCGAAATCATACCCGCGGATCTCCAGAACGAAAGCCCGCGGCCGGCGCCCGAAGCACTTCCCGGCCAGGTGGGCCACCGCCTCCGGAGAGACGCTGTGGGTGCTGAAGCTGGCGTCCTCGCGCGGCTCCACCGCCCGGAAGCGGAAGGGCTCCGGGCAGGAGACCGAGGCGTCGGCGAAGACGGTCACCTCGTGGCCGGCCACGTCGGCGGCGTCCTCGATCATCAGCTGGTAGTCGGCGTCCATGGTGACGCCCTCCGGCGCCGCAACCTCCAGGCGGCGGGCCAGTTCCGGGCCCAGGCCGTCGTCGCGGCGGCCGGGGTTGCCGTAGCCGATGACCAGCACCGGCTTCAGCTCGCGCTCAGTCGCGCTGGCGGCGGTCAACGACGCTCCCCTCGCAGTCCACGATCTCGACGTCCAGGGGCATCCGGCCCAGGGCATGGGTCGCGCAGCTCAGGCACGGATCGTAGGCCCGGATGGCCACCTCGATGCGGTTGAGGAGCCCCTCGGTGATCTCCGGCTTGCCGCTGATGTAGTCCTGGGCGACCTTCTGCACGGCGCGGTTCATGGGCTCGTTGTTGCTGGTGGTCGAGACGATCAGGTTGGCCATGACCACCTGGTCCTGCTTGTTGACCCGGTAATGGTGGAAGAGCGTTCCGCGCGGCGCCTCGATCAGGCCCACGCCCTCCTCCCGGCGCGGCCCCTTGACCACCAGGTCGGTGCCCTGCAGGTCCTTGTCGTGGAGCAGCGCGTTGATCTTCTCGGCGGAGTGCAGCGTCTCGATCATCCGGGCCCAGTGATAGGCCATGGTGATGTTGTTGGGCTTGCCGCCGGTCAGCGCCTTGAACTCCTTGAGGGCCGCGTCGGCCTCCGGCGTGTCGATGAAGTCGCAGGTGTTGACCCGGGCGAGCGGCCCGACCCGGTACCAGCCGGCCTCCGGGCCGATGGCCTTCATGAAGGGGAACTTCATGTAGCTCCAGTCCCGGACCTCCTCGGCGATGTGCTGGAAGTACCCCTGGTAGTCGACGTCGTTGAGCACCTTCTTGCCCTGGCTGTCCACCGCGCGGAGCACGCCGTGGTACAGGTCCATGGCCCCGTCGGCCCGGACCAGGGACAGGTGGTTGGACTCGAAGGAACCGAAGTCCTTGAGCTCGGCCAGGTGCGCGGCGGTGTAGTCCTTGGCGATCTTCAGCGCCGAGCGCGCCCAGACCAGCATCTGCTCCATGTCCTTGAGGAAGAAGTCGCGCTCCTGGGTCGACAGGTTCTTGTTGACGCCGCCGGGGATCGCGCCGGTGCCGTGGATCTTCTTGCCGGCGGTGGCCTTGATGATCTCCTGCCCGAACTTGCGCATCATCACGCCCTGGACGGCCAGGTCCGGGAACTTGGCGGCCACGCCGATGACGTTGCGCACCGCCGGGTCGGCGTCGAAGCCGAAGAGCAGGTCCGGCGAAACCAGGTGGAAGAAGTGCAGGGCGTGGCTCTGGAACATCTGGCCGTAGTGCATCAGCCGCCGCAGCTTCTCGGCCGTCGGGGTGAGCTTCTCGCCGCCGACGATCCAGTCCATGGCCTTGGCCGCCGCCAGGTGGTGGCTGACCGGGCAGATGCCGCAGAGGCGCTGGACCATGACCGGCACCTCCCAGTAGGGCCGGCCCTGGATGAAGCGCTCGAACCCGCGGAACTCGACGATGTGCAGCCGGGCCTGGCGCACCTTGTTCTTGTCGTCGAGCAGCAGGGTGACCTTGCCGTGCCCCTCGACGCGGGTCACCGGCTCGATGGTGATCTTCCTGGTTCCGGCGCTCTTGTCGGCAGTAGTGACCATGTTGGGCCTCCGCATGTCTCCGGCGCGCTATCGGCGTCCGGTCGGGGTTCAGTCGTACTTGATCAGCTCGTAGCTCAGCTTGAGGGGCTTGCCGGTGAGCAGCGCCACCAGCGCCTCCCAGATGGTGTCGGCCGGCGGCGGGCAGCCCGGCAGGTGGTAGTCCATCTTGACCACCTCGTGGCAGGGGTAGACCCGGTTCAGGAGCAGCGGGATCTCCTGGTCGCCGGGGATCCTCTTGGCCGGGTTGTACACCGTCGGCCCGTTGAGGTAGGCCTCGTCCAGGCACTCCTTCAGCGGGATGTTGTTGCGCAGCGCCGGGATGCCGCCCATGATGGCGCACTCGCCCACCGAGATGAGCACGTCGCAGTTCTTCCGGAAGTCCTGGAGGACCCGGACGTTCTCCTCGTTGCAGCAGCCGCCCTCGATCAGGCCGACGGCGCAGCGGTCGGTGAACTTCTTGATGTCGTTGATCGGCGACTTGTTGAACTCGACCAGCTCGACGAGCTTGAGGATGCGCTCGTCGATGTCCAGCACCGACATGTGGCATCCGAAGCACCCGGCGAGCGAGGCGGTGGCTACCTTGGGCTTGGCCATGTTCGATCTCCCGCTACTTGCGCCTGGACTCGATCTCAGAGCCGATCGGCTTCTGGTCGTAGATGCGCCGGCCGATCGGCGTGGCGTATCCCTTGTACTTGAGCACGATGGCGCCCACCGGACAGACCATGGAGGCGCGGTCCGCGCCCTTCAGGTCGGTGTCGGCGGCCAGCGCCTCGGCGTTGACGGCCACGCGCTTGTGCTCGCCGCGCCCGACGAACTGGAAGACGTTCTTGCCGTCGATGTCCTTGGAGGCGTTGACGCACCGGCCGCAGAGGATGCAGCGGTTGCGGTCGATGAACACCTCCGGGTGGGAGGCGTCGACGCTGCGCTCCGGCCACAGGTAGGGGAACCGCGGGGCGGTGATGCCCAGCCGGTAGGCCATGGCCTGGAGCTCGCAGTTGCCGCTCTTCTCGCAGAACGGGCAGAAGTGGTTGCCGTCGACGAAGAGCATGTCGACCAGGTCGCGGCGGATGGCCTGGATCTCGTCGGTGTTGTTGTCGACCACCATGCCGGCCGCGGCCGGCTGGGTGCAGGCCGCCTGGGGCCGGCCGTTGACCATGCAGGTGCACACCCGGCAGCTGCCGTGCGGCCGCAGGTCCTTGGAGTAGCACAGCCGCGGGATGTAGACGCCCGCCGCCTCGGCCGCCTCCATGATGGTCTGCCCGGGGCTGGCCTTGATCTCCTTGCCGTCGATGGTGAAGGTGAAGGTCGCGCTCATTCCTGGGTCTCCTTCAGTCGGCGTGGACCGACGACCGCCCGGCCAGGCCCTCGGCCACCGAGACGGCCGCGGCCAGGTCGAAGGCCGGCTGCCGGCCGTCGGCGGCCTTCTTCAGCCGCTTCTCGTAGGCCGCCCGGAAGTTCTTGATGGAGGTGGCCACCGGGTTCCCGGCGGTCTGGCCCAGGCCGCAGCGGCTGGCCACCTTCATGGTCCGGCACAGGCCGGTCAGGTAGTCGAGGTCCTCGGGCTCGCCCTTGCCGGCCGCGATCTTGGCCAGCCTCTCGCGGAGCAGCTGGTTGCCGGCGCGGCAGGGCGTGCAGTAGCCGCAGCTCTCCTCGCAGAAGAACTCGTTGAAGGCCCGGGCGATGGCCACCACGTCGCGGCTGGCGTTGAAGACCATGATCGAGCCGCCGGTGGCCAGGTCGTCGTAGCAGATCTTGCGGCCGAAGTCGGAGGCGCCGATCATCTGGCCGCTGGGCCCGCCGACCTGCACCGCCGCCGCGTCCCCGGCCCCGCAGAGCTTGAGGAAGTCGGCCATGGTCGTGCCGAAGGGCACCTCGTAGACGCCGGGGCGGGTGCAGTCGCCGCTGACGCTCAGCAGCTTGCTGCCCGGGCTGCCCTGCGAGCCGATCCCGGCGAACCAGCCGGCGCCCCGCTCCATGATCCGGGCGGCGGCGCAGAGGGTCTCGACGTTGTTGACCGAGGTGGGCACGCCGAGGTAGCCCTTCTCGGCCGGGAACGGCGGGCGGTTCTTGGGGTCGCCGCGCAGGCCCTCGCAGGAGCTGATCAGCGCGGTCTCCTCGCCGCAGACGTAGGCGCCGGCGCCCATCTGGATGCGGATGTCGAAGTCGAAGCCCTCCTTGCCGCAGATCGACTTGCCGAGGAGCCCGGCCTTGCGGCGCTCCTCCAGGGTCTTCTCCAGCAGCCGGCGCAGGTAGGCGTACTCGGCGCGCAGGTAGAGGATGCCGGTCCGGGCGCCGATGGCGTAGCCGGCCACGGCCATGCCCTCGAAGAGGAGGCCGGCGCACTCGGTGAGGATGGCCCGGTCCTTGAAGGTGCCCGGCTCGCCCTCGTCGGCGTTGCAGAGCACGTAGCGCTCGTCGCCGGCGGCCTTGCGGGTGAACTCCCACTTCATGCCGGTGGGGAAGCCGGCGCCGCCGCGGCCGCGCAGGCGGGCGGTCTTGACCTCGCGGATGACCTCCGCCGGGGTCATGCCCACGGCCTTCTTCAGCGCCGCGCCCGGGGCCATCTCGGCGAAGATCACCTCGCCCTTCTGGCGGATGTTGTTGTTGACCATGGAGTGGACCAGCTCGGAGGCGTTGTTGCCGTCGCCGTAGCGGTGGGCGAGCCTGGCCGGGTCGGGGCTGCGGCGG
>JAKLDR010000193.1 GCA_022703445.1 Planctomycetota bacterium
CTCCTCCACCACGAACTGGATGGCGGGGGTGTCGACTATGGGCAGCATCTCCTTGGGCTGGCTCTTGGTGGTGGGCAGGAAGCGGGTGCCCAGCCCGGCGGCGGGGATGACGGCCTTGCGGATCATGAGTGGACCTCCTCGGCGTGGGCCGACGAACGGCGAATTTCAGGTTGCCGACTGCAGATTGCTGGTTTCTGAAGTGGGGCTCCGGACCTGTCCGCGTCCTTCTGCAAACGACAATCTGCAATCAGCAATCTGCGGTTCACTTCTCGTCTTCCCCGGCAACCACCCTGGGCCGCACGGTCACCGCCCCGATCTCCGCCAGGGCCGCGGACAGCTCGGCGAAGGCCCGATCCCCCTCGCAGATGCCCACGATGGCTCCGCCCGAACCGCAGAACGCGGCGCTGGCGCCGGTATTGCGGGCGGTGTTGACCAGCCGCCAGTTGGCTTCGCTGATGTGCACGATGCTGGCGCGGAGGTCGAAGTTGCGGTTCATGAGCGCGTGCAGCTCGCTGGTCCGCCCGGATTCCAGGGCCGCGCGGAAGCGGTCGGTCAGGTCCGCGAACTCGCGCATGGCCCGGTGCACGGTGCGGTCTCCGGCCTCGAAGCGCTTGCGCAGGTCGGAGTGGGGCACCTCGGTGCCCTCGCCGAGCTGGCTCGAGTGGGCTACGTAGAGCGGCGGCAGCCTGGCCGGGTCCAGCCGCTCGTAGCGCCCGTGGCCGTACTCCTCCATGATCTCCCGGGAGAAGTCCATGTAGACCAGGCCCTCATAGGCCTGGACCACCCGGTCCTGGAGGCCGGCGGGGATGCCCAGTTCGCGGGTCTCCACGGAGAGCACCAGATTGGGGCTCTCCTCCAGGGGCACTTCCACGCCGTAGAACCGGCACAGGGCGCGCATGGCCGCGGTGATGATGGCGCTGGAGCCGGCCAGGCCCACCCGCACCGGGATTGCCGAGTCGTAGCGGATGGTGAAGTTGCGCACGGGCAGTTCGATGCCCCGCTCGCGGCAGTATCGCGAGAAGCGCACGATGGCCCCCTTGATCAGCCGCAGCCCGCCGTAGTAGCCGCCCAGACGCACGTCCTCGAGCAGCTCCGAGACGTTCGCGAAGGTCGTCCGGTCGTTGCGGTGGGGTTCGATGACCAGTTCCGGGCTCTCGAAGAGGGTCACCCGGGCGGCGTAGTTCCGCACCGAGGCCGAGATGGTCTTGCCGAAGAAGCCGTCGGAGGGGTTCCCGATCAGCCCGGCGCGGGCGAAGGCGCGGGTGTTGACGATCACGGCCTGCTAGGCGATCATCCGCAGGGCGGACATGGCGCAGATGGTCAGTACGGCCGTCTCGGCCACGTCGGTGACCGCCCCCAGCTGGCGACCGGTGATCCCGCCGAAGCGCTTCTCGAAATACAGGGAGGCCAGGTAGGCCGTGCCCAGGGCGGCCAGCACGGCGACGATCACCTGCAGCCAGCCGAGCTGGGTGTACTTGAGGAGGCTGGCGGCCACCGCCGCCCCGGCCACGGCCGCCACCGGCACCAGCACCCAGCGGAATTCGCGTGCGCCGCAGTAGCGCACCATCCACTCGTCCTCGCCGCCCTCGGGGCGGACGTACTCGGAGTAGGCGGCCAGAACCACCGCGGCCCAGCGTCCCAGCGTGCAGGCCAGGAGCACGGCGATGACCGCCCCGGCCAGGCTGGCGGCGTAGGCGGCGCCGGACTCGCTCGTGACCGCCACCGGCAGGGTCAGGGTGGTGAGGGCGCCGAAGCGGATCAGCAGGCTCAGGGCGATGGCCACGGTCCCGTGCGGGCCGATGTGCCGGCCGGGATCCTCGGTCAGGGCCTCGGCGCCGGGACGGTCCGAGGCGGCGGCGTCGACGGTGGCCGCGAGGTCCATCAGCCCGGCCGCCCCGCTGACCAGCACGAAGGCGGCGGCGGTCAGCGCGGCAGCCAGCCACGATCCGCGGGAGGTCGCCAGGGTGGCCAGGACCAGGATGGCGGCGGGGACCATGCCGATGAGCAGGCCGGCGAACGGGAAGAAGACCAGCACCTCGCCCTCGCGGCCCTCGGGGACCTTGCGGAAGCGTACGCCGACCGGGATCACGCTGAGATGGCATACTGCCGTGCGCAGGCTGGTAAGCATTAGAGCGGGTTGACCTCCGCCTGGCGCCGGAGAACGGCCCAGTTCCTGTCGACTTCCGCCTGGATGCGCCGGACGTCGTTGGCGTCCAGGTTGGAGAAGCGCCCCTGCCTGGACAGGAAGTCCTCGACCGGCAGGTTGCGCGGCTCGACCGTGATCCTCCAGCGCAGGCCGTTCTCGACCTCGTAGAGCGGATCGAGCTTGGTGTCCACCGCCAGGCGCGAAAGCTTGACCGTCTCGGAGCTCTGGCATTTCCAGCCGGGAGGGCAGGGGGCCAGGACGTGGATGAAGCGCGCGCCGCCGATGTCGCGGGCCTTCTTGACCTTCTCGCGCAGGTCCTCGGGGAAGGCCAGCGAGACTGTGGCCGCGTAGGGGACGCGGTGGGCGGTGATGATCTCCATGATGTTCTTCTTGGCCATGTCCTTGCCGCCCGGCGTGGTGGTGGTCCACGCCCCCGGCGGGGTGGCGCTGGAGCGCTGGATGCCGGTGTTCATGTAGGCTTCGTTGTCGTAGCACACGTAGAGCATGTCCTCGTTGCGCTCCAGTGCGCCGGACAGCGACTGCAGCCCGATGTCGTAGGTCCCGCCGTCGCCCACCCAGACCATGACCCGGGCCCCCCGGTCGCCGCGCACGCGCAGGCCTGCTCCTATGCCGCTGGCCACCGCGGAGGCGGCGGCGAAGAGGCAGTTGACCGTGGGCACGGTCAGGGCGGCGTACGGGAACTGACCGGCGATGATCGCCCAGCAGCACGCCGGGATGACCACCACCGTCTCCGGCCCCATGGCCCGGAGGAAGTGGCGCATGGCCAGGGCTCCGCCGCAGCCGGGGCAGGCCACGCTGCCGGGAGTGAAGTACTCGGTCTCCGCCAGGCGGCGCTCCATGACCGCGCCGGAGGGCATCCGCTCGGCCTGCTCGGCGGGAGCGGCCGGCGCGGCGGCCCGGGCCCGCGGGGCGGTGCGTTTCTGCTTGCTCATTTCTTCAGGTCCACCCAGGTCCCGCGCGGCTCGGCCCGGCCGGCCCAGGCCGCGGACAGGATCCGGTCGATGACGTCGGGGGTGATGTCCCGGCCGCCCAGGCCGGCCACGTAGCTCAGCACCTCCGGCCGGGAGCCGGACGGCAGGCCGTAGAGGGCCGCGCGGGTCTCGGTGGCGAAGATGCCGCCCGAGCCGAAGGAGTTGTTCCGGTCGATGACCGCCAGCCGCCGCGCCAAGCGGCAGGCCGAGCGCATTTCCTCGATCGGGAAGGGCCGGAAGAGCCGGGGCCGGACCAGCCCGACCCGGCGGCCGCGGCGGCGCCAGGCGTCGATGACCTCCTTGGCGGTCGAGGCCACCGTGCCGGTGGCCATTAGCAGAAGTTCGGCTCCGGCCGCGCGGTAGCGCTCGACCAGCCCGTAGCTGCGGCCGAACGCGCGGCCGTAGTCCCGGTCGGCCTCGGCGGCCACGTCGAGGATGCGGCGGGAGTTCTCCTCCAGCAGCCAGCGGTGCTCCATGTAGTGTTCGGGCATGACCAGCCCGCCGAAGAAGCGCGGGTTGGCGGTGTCCACCCGCACGGCCGGGCGGTAGGGCGGGAGGAACCGGTCCACCGCGTCCTGGGGGGGGATCTCCACCCCCTCGGAGGTGTGGGACAGCGAGAAGGCGTCGAGCACCACCATCACCGGCACGAGCACCGACTCGGCGATGCGGAAGGCCTGGATCACCGTGTCCAGGGCCTCCTGGTTGCTCTCGCAGTAGAGCTGGGCCCAGCCGGTGTCGCGCTGTGAGAGCGAGTCGGTCTGATCGGTCCAGATGTTCCAGCCCGGGCCGAGGGCCCGGTTGACGTTGACGAGGACTATCGGCAGGCGCTGGCCGGCGGCCCAATGCAGCACCTCGTGCATGTAGGCCAAGCCGTGCGAACTGGTGGCGGTGAAGGCCCGGGCGCCGGTGAGGCTGGCGCCTACCAGGCAGCTCATGGCCGAGTGTTCGCTCTCCACCTTGATGAACTCGGCGGCCAGTTCGCCGGAGCCGCACATCTCGCTGAGCTTCTCGACGATGCTGGTCTGCGGGGTGATGGGGTAGGCGCTGACCACCTGCACGCGCGAGAGCTTGGCGGCGTAGGCCACGGCGTAGTTGCCGGTGATGACCTTGACCTCGCCGCGGGCGGCCCGGGCTGAGGATCGGCTCCTAGGGGCTGTCTTCACGCGCGCCTCCTCAGCGGTTCTCGCGGATCATGGAAATGGCCCCGCGAGGGCACTCCGCCGCGCAGATGCCGCAGCCCTTGCAGTAGCTCAGGTCGATCTCGTAGTCGCCGCAGGCCTTGCCGGGCTTGTGGCGGACGATGCCCTCCGGGCAGAAGACGAAGCAGTTGTCGCACCGCGAGCAGACCGCGCAGTGGAAGCAGCGGCGGGCCTCAGCCTCGGCGGTGGCCCGGTCGAAGCCCTGGTTGACCTCGGCGAACGAACGGATGGCCTCCTCGGAACTGAGCCGGCCGGCCGAGGCCCGGGACAGCTTCGGAAAGTGGTCGAAGTTGATGCTGGTGGCGTCGACGATCTCCGAGCTGCGCGGCGGGGCGCCGGCCTTCTCCAGCCTTGCCACCGAGAAGCTGGTCGGGGCGTGCTCGAGCTCCGCCAGGGATTCGGACCAACTGCGGCCGGACAGGTACTTTTCGATCACCCAGGAGGCGGCTTTGCCGCTGCCCACCGCATTGGCCACCATCTTGCGGCTGGTGGTCAGGTCGCCGCCGGCGAAGACGCCCTCGACCTCGTGGCCGGTGGCTGGATCGAGCACGGCGCCGTTGTCGCCCAGGGTCCAGCCGCTGGGCAGGAAGGAGAGGTCAGCGTCCTCGCCGGTGGCCAGGAGCACAGTGTCGGCGGCCAGGTCCTGGAAGGAGTCCTTGATGGGCACCGGGCGGCGCCGGCCGGAGGCGTCCGGCTCGCCGAGGCGGCAGCGCTGGCAGCGCACGGCGGCCACCCGCCCGCCCTTGCCGCGGACTTCGGCCGGCTGCATCAGGAAGAGGAACTCCACGCCCTCGCGCTCGGCCTCCAGGACTTCCTCGGGGATGGCTGGCATCTCGCCGCGGGTGCGGCGGTAGATGACCAGCGGGTGGGAACCAAGGCGCAGCGCGGCCCGCGCGCAGTCCATGGCGGTGTTGCCGCCGCCGATGACCACCGACCGTCGTCCGGGGGTCACCTTCTGTCCGTAGTTGATGCGCCGCAGGAAGTCGAGGCCGTCCTCGACGCCCTTCAAGCTCTCGCCGGGCACCCCCAGGGCGCGCGGACGGTGGTAGCCGCAGGCCAGGAAGACCGCGCGGTAGGCGGAGCGCAGGTCCTCGAAGGCGATGTCCCGGCCGACCTCGACGCCCAGGCGCAGTTCCACCCCGGCCTCGACGATCCTGGATATCTCCATGGCCAGGACGTCCTTGGGCAGACGGTAGGCCGGAATGCCGGTGCGCAGCACGCCGCCCGGCTCGGGCTCGCGGTCGAAAACCACGGCCTCGATGCCGCGCTTGGCCAGGTGCCAGGCGCAGGTCAACCCAGCCGGCCCGGCGCCGATGATCGCTACGCGGCGGTGCTTGCGGCCGGACTTCCCGGCGCGCGCGGCCGGCTTCTCGGCCGGGAGACGCAGGGCCAGGTCGCCGAGATAGCGTTCGACGGAGTGGATGGCCACCGCGCCGCCCCACTCAGCGCGGTTGCAGCCCGACTCGCAGGGGTGGTAGCAGACCCGCCCGCAGGTGGCCGGGAAGGGGTTGTCTTCGCGGAGCAGCCTGGCGGCCTCGGCGTCGCGGCCGCGGGCCAGCAGATCGAGGTGGCCCTCGATGTTCTCGCCGGCGGGGCAGCGGGGCAGGCACGGCGGGGTCTTATCCTCGAAGACCGGCCGGACGTTGCGCCAGGATCCGGTCTCGCAGACCAGCATCGACCCGCCCGGCACGGAGACCGAGGCCGCGGGCATGTCCGATGCCCCGCGGAAACCCTTGGCGTCCGCGGCCGAAGCCGGCAGCTTCGGGTTATAGCGTTTCGGTGAAATCGTACGCTTGGCGCGCCGCATGCACGTTTTCCTGGGCCTTGACCGGCACGGATTCGCTGATGGCGGAGACCACGGAGTCTATGCCTACCAGATCGGTGGCCTTGGCAAAGGCCCCCAGTATGGCGGTGTTAACGATGGGGATGGACGTGGAGCCCAGCCGGTTCATGGCGGCGATCCCGGAGGCGTCGACCACGGCCAGGCGGAAGTCGGAGGGTACCCCCAGGCGGCCGTCGTGGTGGTTGCAGTTGACGATGACCCAGCCGCCGGGCTTGAGACCGGTAAGGACCGCGGCGGTGTGCAGCAGGTGGTGGTCGAGCACCACGATGTGGTCCGGGGCGTAGATCTGGCTGCGGAGCCGGATGGGACGATCGTCGAAGCGCACGAAGGCCGCCACCGGAGCCCCGCGCCGCTCCATCCCGAAGGCCGGGAAGCTCTGGACGTAGAGCCCCTCCCTGAACAGGGCCGCGGCCAGGATCTGGGCGGCCACGACCGCGCCCTGTCCGCCGCGTCCGTGGAAGCGGATCTCGGTCATGCCGGCGACTTTCCTGGCCCGTTGCTTGCGCACGACGGCATTGTACGTCAGGCGCGGCCGGCTGCAACGCCAAGAAGGTACCGGGTAACCTCGCCGGGGCTGTGCGGAACGGCAGCCGCCGCGCATTCCGAAAACCAGTGTCATAAACGGCCGGGGAAGGCGTCCTATACTTAGTCCGGCCAGCCGTTTGCGGCGGTT
>JAKLDR010000194.1 GCA_022703445.1 Planctomycetota bacterium
ACAAGGCTCCGTAGATGGAAAAGCTCCTCGCGCTTCATTCGAGATCTTCCAGATGACTTCTCCATTGTGCCGTTCCGCCTCCGTCGGCCAACCCCCATTATCCGCTGGGAGGGAGGGGAAGCAAGGGGGAGGGCAGGTCACTGAGCCCTGGACGGAGACACTGCCAGCCGGAAGCCTTGGTTGTCGAACCGGTAGACGGGGACATAACAGCCACGGTAGGCAGACTGGAAGAACCCTTCGCCATCCCATCCATCCCAGGAACCGCCTCGCAATACACGCCCAGCGCCAGTCGGGGGGCCACTCGGATCAGCCCTCGAACATTCACCGTAGTAGGCTCCATAGTACCAGTCGCCACACCATTCCCACACGTTGCCGTGCATGTCGAAGAGGCCCCAGGCATTGGGTTTCTTCATCCCCACCGGATGCGGGGCCTTTCCGGAGTTGGCTTCGCACCAACCGTAGTCTGCCAAGCTCCTCTCTCCGTTCCCGAAACTGAATCGCGTCCTCGTGCCAGCTCGACAAGCCCATTCCCACTCGGCTTCCGTGGGCAGACGGAACTGGCCGCATTCCTTGCCCAGGGCGTTGAGCTTCTTCAGGAACTCCTGGCAGTCATCCCAGCTTACGTTCTCCACTGGATTCCTCGCGCCCTCGAACTTGCTGGGGTTGGTCCCCATCACCTTCCGCCAGACCTCCTGAGTCACTTCGTACTTGCCGATGTAGAAGGGTTTGGTTATCCGTACCCATTGATGTCCAAAGCGCTCGTCCTGGCCCCCCTGGTCACCCATCCGGAACCGGCCAGCCGGAATCAGGACCAGCTCGATCTTGACCCCATCGCCCAGGTCCACGACCTTCTCGACAGGCAGGCCCAGTTGCCGAGCCGCAGCCGTCTGCCGTCGTTGGGCCTCAGCGGTGTCAAACCACCAGTGATTCCTGGCAGTCCACCACCAGGCGCCCAGCAGTCCGAGTGTCACCACCACGCCGATAGCCACGTAGAAGCCGGTTAGGCTGCGGGTTCGCTTGGCTGGCTGGTCAGGGGGAGGGGTGGTCATGGGGAGCGCCTCATCCTACACGAGATTCTGGTCCACGAACATCTCTGCGAACTGCTGTGGGCTCAGACTTGCCTGCGCCTTCTGCGCGATTGCAGTGTTCTTCTCCCACAGGCCCTTGATGCTGGCTGGGAGGTTCTGCGGGAACTCCATGACAGAGGCTATCACCTCATGCCATGCACCGGTCTTGCCATAGGTGTGCTGCAGCATCGGCGTCATAGATTCCAGCGTTTCTCGATCTTCAGGGCGCAGCTCTCCAATGGACCAGAGGGCGTAGCATTCCAGCAGACGGAGCAACGGCTTGCCAGCGTATCTGGGGTTGTTCTTCGACCAGTCGGCGCTCACGGCTTGGGCTCCTGGTCACCACCAACTGGAAGGATGGAACAGCAGGATATACGTGCCGTTGCCGCCATAGTCATATAAGCTGTTCCCCTCCCCCCAGCCCTGGTTTTGCAGGCGGATCCTCAGATACCATGGCCAGTGGTATGAAACATAGCCCGCTACAGGAGGAGTGCATTCAATCCTCGGGTCATCCTGTCGATGGATCTTCACATCCTTGTGGTTGACCTTGCCGCAGGTTTGCGGAGGCAGAGTCACGATCTCAGTGTAGCGTGCGGTATTGACCCAGTTGCCACCCTTGTACTTGACCGTGAAATGGATTCCGGCTTTGTCAGTTATGACGCCGTTGAGGTGCGGACCAAAGCAGCCAGCAAGAGGAACCAGCAGCAGGGCGCAGGCTATCCTGGTTTGCACTGTTTCATTACCTCCATTCCATCCTCTTCTCCATTCTCCCCGCCTCCCGCTCCTGCGCAAGTTCGCCCAGATCTCCGGTGTCACAACGGTGTCAACGGGATGGGAAAGCGTTGCCGCCCCAGAACTGCCCTCGGCAAAAACGGGCCAAATCGAGCCAAAGGGGTCCGGAAATAGGCGGTACTGGCCGGTAGTATCCGGAACTTTCGGACAGCCGGATGTCGCTGCGGGCCAGAGGGCTAGAGCCGCATTCCGCTGGATCGGCGCAAGTTGCGGAAGTCGCGTCCTCTTCGTCCAGTATTGCCCACCAGCCTTCGCTCGCAGCGCAGCGGAGAGCGAAGGCTGCCGCGCCGTAGCTCCGCCAGGAGCGAAGGTGGGCTTCCGCTCCCGAACGCGTAGTGCGCTGCGAGCTACGGCTCGGCACGCCAGCCAATGAGACGATCTATGGGCAGCCAGCGCTTCTTCTACGTCTACATCCTGCAGTCCGCCGAGCATCCGGAGCACTTCTACTCCGGCTTCACCGAGAGCCTCCAGGAGCGCCTGATCCATCACAACCGTGGCGCCTGTCCTCACACCAGAAAGTTCCGGCCTTGGCGCATCAAGACAGCTGTGGCATTCACGGACCGGGAGCAAGCCCTGGAGTTCGAGCGCTACCTCAAGACCGGTGCGGGTCGGGCTTTTGCCAGGAACCGGCTGTAGGCAGCCGCGAGACTTGGAAGGGACCCCGTAAGGGGCCAAAATGCCAAGCCAACTATCACGCGGATGGCCAGAGCCGCGAAGCTGGGAAACTCAACGGTCACTTGTCCTTGGCGCTCGCCCTTAGCGTTTCGCAGATGTGCCAGAGGGCTCCTGAGATGAATTGGAGAACGCCAGGCTTGTCGGGTGCAAGCGCTTGTCGTGATTCAGGTGTCATCTGGGAGTACAGCCGATCCAGATACTCGGAGTTCCACCCATAGCGAGGGCAAGCACGCAGAATCATCGCCTCGGTCAACCCTGCCTGTTTGAGCTCAAAAGAGAAGATCGGGTACACCTGTTCCTTCCACTGCTTGTCAATCTCTGCGAGACGCTTCTGGTAGGCTTCTTCCGTCGTCTTGGACCGCGCCAGACTGTTCTTCATGGCAATGAAGCGCCTCAGCCTTTCCACAAAGTCCCGGTTCGAGAACAGCTTCACGAAGAACGCCTCCACGGCAACCTCTTCGGGCAACAGCACGACAGGTGGCGGCTCGGGATTCGTCCTGGTGCATGCGGGCAGGTAGCCCAGAAGGGCTGCTACCATAACCACGAGGAGTCCACGTATCATCATGGGGCAACGTCGCTTGGTTCAGGCGTCTTGAGGTCTGGATGAAGCGCCATGTCCACCAGCATGCCCCACTCTCGAGTGAGCAGATTCTGTGCTTTCGGGTCATATCCCCCTGGGCGGGGATTCACGGACACTCTTAGCACATCAGCGCCACGGTAGACGGTCATGGCCTCGGCATGGCCGTCTTCCGTACCGAGCCCCATCTCCTGAGCGTACTCCTTGGGTGGCTTGGTGTTGAGCCAGTCCTCTGTTGCCTTCCGTAGGCGTTCGTACTGTTCTGCCGACAGCTCTCTCCACGGCTGGGCTTCCAGTTCGGCGAGGATTGACTTCTCTTCCCGTGGGATCATGGGGTTTGGCGCCTTAGCCGCACGCCTCAGAATCCGCAACTTCGCCTTGGCCAGATCCAGTTCAAAGGTGCTGAGGCTGGTAATCGTGAAGTCGGCCCCCTCACTGCTCCCTGCCCATTGATAGTAGACCAGTCGAATCTGCGGCCGCTCCGCGTCCGGAGGCAGCGGCTTGGCTGGCTGATCTGGCGGTTTGGTCTGGGGCTTCTCGGCAGGCACACGCAGGTCTTCCTTGTAGCCGATATCGCTAAGCTTCCAGCCTCCAGGAACCCCTTCTCCTCCCGTGTAGTACTCGTAGGCGATCCCGATGACCTCGCCAGGCTTCACGGAGACCCGATCTTGATTAACCGGCTCCTTGCCAGGCGAGAGCATCACCTTGCTGGGGTTGTTGGCGTCACGGCTCACATGGACCGTGAACACCTGAACTCGATAGGCCATATCGGCATGGTCTACCAGCTTGAAGGTGACGTAGCAGGTCCCTTCTCTGCGAAGCTTCAGGTCCATCCCATGATACGAGGGGCCATCCGCAGGGGCCATTCTGTCGTCCGCATTGCTGCTCACGATTTCTATGTCATCCTTGTTGATGCTCAGGAGCGCAGGGTTGGCGAACTCAGGCCGGAGTGTCACGTCATCTGCAGGACTGGGATTCAAAGCTTTGGGAGGCTTTGGAGTCGATTGTGGCGAAGGCTCACCTGAGCCGCAGCCAGCAAGCAGCGCTACCGAACCCAGCATCGCGAGCACGGCCATCGGCCATCTCCTGAGCATTGTCGATTCTCCTGCCCTTTAGATGCCTGTGTGGCCGTGGCGGTTTCGGGGTACTTCGATCGCAGAAGCTGCGAAACTTCGTCAGCGCTATCCCCCAGGCTGGAGGGGGTGTAAGCGGGGACTACGCATAGCAGCGCACTCCATGTTCCAAGAAGACGTAGAGCCGATTGCGGGTCCGATGGCAAGGGTGAAGTAGAACTCTGCGCACGGGATAACCCTGGCCTGCATTCCGCCGACTGCGTAGCCACCAGGCCGCAGAGCGGGCCGGAACGGAGACGCCCCCATGTTTCTGCCCACCGCCCGCACCCCTCGCGCGGCGGGCATCCGCGGCCCAGGGCGGGACGCCAAAGCACCGCCGCCAAAATCTCCTTGACTTTCCGCCGCCAGTGGGGTATAAGCCCCGTGTCATGTCTCTGGGGAGTTTCAGTGCGCAACGTTTGCAGAGCCCATTCTCAAGCCGACACGGGTGAGCTCTGGTTGGAAGCGGTTGCGGTCTCCCGCAGCCGCGGTTTTTTGTCGGCGGAACTGTTGTGCGGAGGTGGTACGTGCCTACTGGCAAGGTGAAGTGGTTCAGTGATCAGAAGGGCTACGGGTTCATCCAGATGGACGACGGGACCGATGTGTTCGTGCATCACTCCTCGATCCAGATGGACGGTTTCAAGACTCTCAGCGAGGGCGACACTGTCCAGTTCGACGTGATCCAGGCCCCCAAGGGCCCCAAGGCGTCGAACGTGACCAAGGTGACCGCCGGAGCATAGCTCAAACGGCCGAAAGGTCTGAACGAACCGGGCGCCCCTGCGGCGCCCGGTTCCTTTCTGAGGATGCAGACCGCCGGCCGTCGGCTATAATGCCACCATGCAATTCGAAGAACTTCAACTGATCGACCCGATCCTGCGCGCGGTTCGGGACGAAGGCTACATGGCACCCACGCCCATCCAGGCCCAGGCCATACCGCACGTGCTGGCCGGCCGGGACCTGCTGGGCTGCGCCCAGACCGGCACGGGCAAGACCGCGGCCTTCGCCCTGCCCATCCTGCAGCGCCTGACGGTGGCGCCGCCGGCCCACCACGCCCACCACGTGATCCGCACGCTGGTGCTGACCCCCACCCGGGAGCTGGCCGGCCAGGTGGGCGACAGCTTCGCCGCGTACGGCCGGCACACCGGGCTGCGCCACACGGTGATTTTCGGGGGCGTCAACCAGAACCCGCAGGCCCAGGCGCTGCACCGCGGGGTGGACATCCTGGTGGCCACGCCCGGACGCCTGCTCGACCTGATGGGCCAGAACCTGGTCAAGCTCCGCGGCGTGGAGATATTCGTCCTCGACGAGGCCGACCGGATGCTGGACATGGGATTCATCCCCGACGTCCGGCGGATCGTCGGAACCCTGCCGCGGGAGCGGCAGACGCTCTTCTTCTCGGCCACGCTCGGACCCGAGATCATGCGGCTGGCCAAGGACATGGTCCGCGACCCGGTCAGGGTGGACGTGGCTCCCTCGGCCACCACCGTGGAGGCCGTCGAGCAGCGCGTCTACTTCGTGGAGAAGCCCGACAAGCGCGAACTGCTGGTCCGGCTGCTGGCCGACCCGGCCATCAGCCGGGCGCTGGTCTTCACCCGGACCAAGCACGGCGCCGACCGGGTGGCCCACCACCTGCACCGCGCCGGCATCCGCTCGCAGTCCATCCACGGCAACAAGTCCCAGGGGGCCCGCGAGCGCGCCCTGGACCACTTCAAGTCCGGCGGAATCCGGGTGCTGGTGGCCACCGACGTCGCCGCCCGCGGCCTGGACATCGAGAGCGTCTCGCACGTCTTCAACTTCGACCTGCCGGCGGAGCCGGACGTCTACGTGCACCGCATCGGCCGGACCGCCCGCGCGGGGGCCGGCGGCGTGGCCATCTCCTTCTGCGATCTGGAGGAGCGCATCCTGCTGCACGCCATCGAGAAGCTCATCCGCAAGAACCTGGCGCCGGTCGACGACAATCCGCTCAGGTCCTACATCCCGCCGCCCCGGCCGACGGACGTCGAGCCGACCAGGCCCAGGCCGCAGTTCGGCCGCGGACCGCAGAGCGCGCGGGGACGCAGGCTGTAGACGCACGCAGAGCCGAAAGCGAAGCGCCGGGGCGATGGCCCCGGCGCTTCCTTTTCGCCCCATCCGTCCTGCGCCCGGCCCCCGGACGCCGCGGTCGGCTCAGCTCAGTTCAGTCCCGGTCCGGCTGGTGAGCGATGGCGAAGAACTGCTCGACATCCTTGCCGGTGTCCCGGGTAAGCAGGCTGCCCAGGACCAGGGCGGCCAGCGAGGCGCTCACTCCGAAGACACCCGGCCCGCCGGCGGTGGGCAACCCCAGGAAGGACTTGACCCCGGTCAGCAGCAGTACGATGAACAGCACCGAGACCACCAGCCCGGTGATCATGCCGGCCATGACTCCCTGCCGGGTGGCGCGCTTCCACCACAGGTTGGCCATCATCGCGGGGAAGATGGCGCTGGCCGCGATCCCGAAAGCCAGCGTGACCAGCCAGGCGACGTTCTCGCTCATGAGCGCCACGGCCAGGAGCACGGCAACGCCGGACATCACCAGCGTGGTCACCTTGGCGATCATCAACTCCTG
>JAKLDR010000195.1 GCA_022703445.1 Planctomycetota bacterium
CCCGCCGGGGTCGTTCTCCGGCCGCTCGGCAGCCGGCAGGTTGAGGGTGGGCAGAACCACCTCGGCGCGCACCCCCCAGAAGCGCTCCAGCAGTCCGGCGATGTAGCGGCTGTTGGCCACCAGCAGATCGGCCCTGGGGATGGTGCGGTCATAGAGCCGGAGCACCGACTTGACCAGCGGCCACTTGAGGCGCGCCGCCCAGTTCAGGCAGCGCGTGCAGTCCGGGCGGCGGCACGTCATCGGGTCGATGCCCACGTACTGCTCCGGGCAGAGCGGGGCATATCCGCGGAAGAAGTAGGCTGACGGGACCCCGGCGGCGGCGGCCGCCTGGATGGTTCCCGGCGCGAACATGCCCTGGGTGATCACCAGATCCGGATGGAGTTCGCGGATGCTTTCGGACACCCGGCGTTCCCATCGCGGATTGAGCACAAGGGTCACGACGTCGCGGTCCCGGGGCAGCAGTCGTCCGCCCACGTTCGCACGGGCCACGGCGACGCCATCGAGGTCCTCCGCCCCTTCGCGGTCCCCCCGTTCCAGGGCGAAGACGCTGTGGCCGGCGGCCAGAAGGGCCCTGGCGATCTCCCGCGCGGAGGCCGGCGCTCCGCCGGTCCCGCGGCTGAAGTTGTCCAGGGCCAGGAGGAAGCGCAAGATCACTTTCCTCCCCGGCGCTCGAGGCGCAGCGTTTCCTTGACCACGTGCTCGCAGTGCCAGACGGCTCCCAGGTAGCGGGCGAGCTTGCGGCAGTCGGTGTCCGGGCGTACCGGGACCCGGCGCAGGCAGAAGATGTCGCCGGGACGGTGGCGGTTGCCGCGCCGCGTGCTCACCGCCGTCCGGTAGCCGGCCTCCCTGGCGATCTGCTTCTCGCGGCTGCCATAGCTGCCGAACGGATAGGCCAGGTGCTCAACCGGCCCTCCGGCGGCGGCCTCCAGGCGGAAGCGGCTATCGACCAGCTCGGCCCGGACGGCCTCGTCGCTCAGACTGGTCAGCGGGCGGTGGGTCAGACAGTGCGAGCCGATGGTGACGCCGGCCTGAACGTAGGCGGAGAGCGCCGTGCGCGAGGGCAGTGCCTCCTCGTCGCCGGCCACGAAATAGGCGGTGGCCGGGAACCCGGCCGCCGCCAGAGCCTCGATGACCGGCGCGAATGCCGGGGCGCTGGCGTCGTCGAAGGTCAGCAGCACCGGGCGTTCCGGGAGCTTCGCGCCGGTTCCGGTCAGGGCGGCGACCACCGCGTCCGGGCCGATGCCGCGGAAGCCCATGTCGGTCAGGCACTTCAGGTGCTCCCGGAAGCGCTCCGCCGGCACGAAGAGGTCCGGCTTGTGGTCGGCGGCCGGCACGCCGATCTGGTGGTACATCAGGATCGGCAGGTAAAGGCTCATGGGGTGCTCCCCTGAAGAACGCGTCGGTATATGGCGGCTTGGGCGGTGGCGGCGGCGGTCTCGCTGAAGCGCTCCTTCATTGCTTCCCGTCCGGCAGCGGCCATCGAGCGGGCCCTGGCCCGGTCGGAGAGCGTGGCGGATATGGCCTCGGCCAGCCGGGCGGGATCTCCCGGAGGCACTATCCGGCCGGTTGCCCCGTCCTCGATGATCTCCCGGATGCCGCCGACTTCGGTGGCCACCATGGGCACACCGGCCGCCAGGGCCTCCTTGACCACCGTGCTGGACGCGTCGCATCCGGTCGAGGCCAGAACCGAGACGTCCAGAGCCGCGGTGATGGCCGGCACGTCCTGGCGCGCGCCGAGAAAGCGAACGCGGTTGGTTACGCCCAGTTCCGTGGCAAGAGTCTCCAGCCTGCGCAACTCGCGGCCTTCCCCGACGAACACAGCCATGGTCTCCGGGTGCTGCGTCCTGATGAGCTTCAGCGCCTTCAGGATGTCGGCCTGACCCTTGTCGGCGGCCAGACGCCCGACGGCGCCTATCAGGGGCGTCTCCGGAGATATCCCCAGCTCGGCACGGAAGGGGCCGCCGTCCGCGGTGGCGAGGAACCTGTCGGCCACGGGTGCGTGCAGGACGTCGATGCGCTCCGGGGGAAGCAGCCCGGCCAGAAGCGGCTTGAGCGCCCCGGCCACCACCACCAGGCGGTCTATGCCGCGGCGGTAGAGCCAGAGATTGGCCGGGTGGGCGGCCACGCGGTAGCTGTTGTGTTTGGTCCGGACGTGCCTGCAGCGCAGACGGAACATCCGGCAGGCCAGGGCCGCGCGCCAGCACTCGGGCGGGCCATGGGTGTGAACCACGTCGGCCTCGACTTCCCGCAGGAACGCGGCGAAGGCCCTCACCTCCCGCCAGAACTCGAAGGGGCGCAGGCCGCGGCGCAGCCGGCATGAGGTGAAAGTCGGGATCCCGGCCTGCCCCGCGCGCCGGGACAACTGGCTGTCGGCCGGGCAGATCACCCACAGACGATGGCCTGCGTCCCTCAGCGCCCGCGCCAGGGTCAGGACGTAGGCCGCCTGGCCTCCCCAGTCCTCGTGGAAGTTGGCCATGACCACGCGGAGGGGGCCTTCAGCGGGCGGGGCTTTCGGGCTCACGGTTCAGTCGTATCCGAGCGCCTTGAGGCGGGCCAGCACGGCCTGTTCGTCCTGCTCGTTCATGGCGGTGGCCGCCACGGTCCGCTCCTGCAGAGCCCGAACCCTGCCCAGGAGTTCGGCCAGCAGCTCGGGGCGCTGGTCGGCGAGGTTGCGGCGTTCGCCCTGGTCCTGCTCCAGGTCGTAGAGCTCCGGGACCGAGCGGTCGCCGGGCAGCCCGCAAATCAGTTTGTAGCGGTTATCCACGCGCAGTCCGGCCATCTGGATCTTGTTGCGCATGGCCCCGACTTCCATGTAGGCGTCGCGGTGCGCACCGGGCTCGCCGCGCATGATGCCGGCCAGGCTGATGCCGGACAAGCCGGCGGGAACCGGAGCCCCGGCCAGTTCCAGGAGGGTGGGGCAGATGTCCACGTGGCGGACCTGCAGGGCGGAGTTGCCGGGCGGGACGATCCCCGGGCCGAAGAAGGTCAGGGGCACGCGCACCAGGTGGTCGTAGAGGCCGAAGGCGTGGCCTTCGATCCTGCCGCGCAGGATCGAGGCGAAATGCCTGCCGGGCAGGGCCCGCTTCCAGATGGACCAGGCCAGCTTGTGGTGCAGGATGGAGCCCAGCAGTTTCCTGCGGAAGGCGTCCAGCGGACCGTTGGTGATGTCCTCGCCGTGGTCTCCGGTCAGCACCGCCACGGTATTCTCCGGCAGCCCGGAGAAGAGACGGCCCAGTTGGGGGTCGATGCTGGAAAGCGACCTGGCGTATTCGGTGCGGCCGCATCCCGGAGTGCGGCACTGCGGGGCAACCCACCGCGGGCTGTGCAGGTCCCAGAGGTGGAAGAGCAGGAACCACGGCGGGCGGAGGTTGCCGCGCATCCTGGCCAGAAGCGGCTCGGCCAGCTGGTCGGCCCGCTGCTCATAGCTTCGGTAGGAGTAGTCATCGAAGCCCCGGTTCAGCCCGGTCTCGGGCATGAGCGGGCCGCTGACTTCGGCGTACGTGCGGTAGCCGGCTTCCCGGAGCATCTCCGGGAGGGTGCGCACCTGCGGACTGAGCGTGCCCCCGTGCAGGCGGCGCACCCCGTTCTCGAAGGGGTTGAGGCCGGTGAGCATTGCGGCGAACGACGGAGTCGTCGAGTTCGCGGCCGAAATGGCGCTGGTGAACGAGAAGCCGCGCTCGATCATGGTGCCGAGTGCCGGGGTATGCGACAGTTGCCGGTCGTACGCATAGTCAGCCCGGAGACAGTCGACTACCAGGAGCAAGAGGTTGGGGGAGGTCATCGTGGTGCTCTCCCCGTCCGGCGCTCCCGGTCAGTATTCCTACATGTAGCCAAGGGCGCGCAGCCGCTCCTTAACAATGGCGTCCTCCTGAGAAGTCATCGGGGTCTCTTCGACGGTCTGCGCCTGGAGAGCCGAGAGTCTTGCCTGCAGCTGCTGGAGCAGCTCAGGACGTTCTTGGGCCAAGTTGCGGTGCTCGCCCGGGTCGTCCTGCAGATCGTACAGCTCGGGGTCGAAGCGCTCACCGGGAAGCCCGCAGATCAGCTTGTATCGGTTGTCCACGCGGAGGGCCGCGATCCTCATGCGGTGCCGGTAGACTCCGACTTCCATGTAGGCGTCGAGATGGCAGCCTGGCTCCCCGCGCATTGCATCGGCCAAGCTCGTTCCCGAAATTCCGCGCGGAACTGGCAAGCCGGCCAGTTCCAGAATGGTCGGGCAGACGTCCACGTGGCGCACCTGCCGGTCCGATATCCCTGGAGGAATGCGCCCAGGGCAGTGGAAGATCAGTGGGACCCGGACCAGTTCATCGTACAAGCCGTAAGCATGGCCATCTACTCGTCCACGCAGGAGGCAGGATACGTTGCGGATGTAGCCTCGCTTGGAGAGCGACCAGGACAGCTTGCTGGTCAGGGCTTTGCGGAGCAGACTCCGGCGTAGTTTGTCGACCGGCCCGGTGGCCACGTCCTCTCCATGGTCTGCAGTCAGGGCCAGGATTGTGTCCTGGGGCAGAGCGGCCAGAAAGGGTGCCAGGACTGCATCGATGCTGGAGAGGGACCTGGCGTATTCGCTGGAACCGCAAGCCCTTTCGCGGCAGGAAGGGGCAATCCATCTGGGGACGTGCAGATCCCAGAGGTGCAGCATCAGAAACCACGGCCCCCGGAACTCGCAGTTGATCTTGTGGTTCAGGCTGGTGGCCAACTGCTCTGCGCGGTTCTGGCGAAGTCGGTGCGTGTATGATGCGAAGCCTCGGTTCAGGCCAGTCTCTGGCAGCAGCGGTCCGCCGCTGACCTCGGCGTAGGTACTGTAGCCGACTTCAGCCAGCATCTCCGGCAGAGTCCGAACCGCGGGACTGAGCTTGACTCCGTGCAGGGTCCGGACTCCGTTGGCGAAAGGGTGGAGACCGGTAAGCATGGCCGCGAAGGAGGGGGTGGTCGAGTTGGCCGCGGCGATTGCCTGCCTGAACGAGAAACCCTGCCCGATGATAGTCCCGAGAGTCGGAGTGTGGGAAAGACTGCGGTCATGTGCGTAGTCCGCGCGCAGGCAGTCAATGACCAGCAGAAGGATGTTTGGCCTGGTCATGGAGTCGTCGTCTCCGGACTGGTCTCAGCCATTGGCGGAAGGCATGGAAGGGCCATCTCCGGACCGGCGCCTCACATGTAGCCCAAGGCCTTGAGCCTGTCCTGGACCGCCTTGTGCTCCTCTGTCGTCAGTGTCCCGCTTGCCACGCGCCTGCTCTGAAGTTCCTGCATCCTGTTCCGGAACTCGGCGATGAGTTCCGGTTGTGTCGCGGCGATGTTTTGCCTCTCATCGGGGTCCTTTTCAAGATCGTACAGCCATGGGCCGAATCTGGAGCCATCAAGCGTGCAGACGTACTTGTACCGGTTCGCCCTTCGGAAGCCGGCCAGTACAAGCCCGGGCAGCGCCCGGCGCCGGCGAGATGCCCCGACCTCTATGTAGGCCTCGCGATGATCCCCGGGTTCGCCGCGCATGATGCCGGCCAGGCTCTGGCCGGTCATGTCGCCGGACGGGGTGACTCCGGCCAGTTCCAGTATGGTTGGGGCGATATCCACATGTCGGACCTGCAGGGTGGACGCTCCGGACCTGAGTATGCCAGGAGCATGGAAAATCAGGGGCACGCGGATCAGAATCTCGAAGAGAGCGTCGTAGTGGTTGTCGATGCGGCCGCGGCTGATCTCGGATACGTGTTTCGGTATCAACCCGCGTTTCCAGGCTGACTTGAACGGCTTGCTCATTATAATGTGGGTCCAGATGTATCTCCGTATGCTGTCGATCTCACTCCGGCTGAAGTCCTCGCCGTGATCGCCGGTCAGGACAACCACGGTGTTGGCCGGTAGTGAGCGCATCAGGGCCTGCAGGTACACGTCGATGCTGGAAAGCGCCCGAGCATAGTCGCTTGAGCCGCACTCCCGGCCACGGCATTCCGGAATCACCCATCGCGGGCCGTGCAGATCCCAGATGTGCAGCATCAGGAACCACGGAGCCTGGTATCCCCCGGCGATCCTTCGCAGAATGTCCTGGCCCCAGGGGCTGTTATGTCCCTGGCGCATCCGGTAGTTGTACTCCGTGAACCCCCGCTCCAGGCCGGTCTCCGGCCCAAGTGGCCCGCTTGCCTCGGCGTAAGTGCTGTAGCCGGCCTTCTTAAGTGCCTCAGCCAGCGTGGGTACCGACGGGTTGAGCCTGTCGCCGTGCAGGCAACGCACCCCGTTTTCAATCTGGGTGAGGCCGGTTAAGATGGCCGCAAACGATGGCGTCGTGCAGTTGGCCGAAGATATGGTGTTCGAGAAGGCGTAGCCGTTCTCTATCAGGCCTCCCAGCACCGGCGTGCGCGACAGGCTTCGGTCATAGGCATGGTCTGCACGCAGACAATCCACGACGATCAGCAGAATGTTTGGCTGGGGCACTTTGCCGGTTCCTCCTGCGCTGCAGAGCGATGGTGTGGCAACCAGCCCCATTCTACCTGTCTGGGTCCTGACCTGCAAGCAGGCCACCATACAGCGACTCCAGCCGTTCCGCCACACGCCTTTCATCAAACAGACTCTCGACGCGCCCGCGACCGGCTCGCCCCATATGCAGGCGCCGGCCGCGGTCAGTAAGCAGGGTGTTCAGCCGATCAGCAATGGTCGAAGGGTCGGCGGGCGGCACCAGAAAGCCGGTTTCTCCATCAATGACCAGGTCCGGCAGGCAACTGATCGCGCTGGCCACCACCG
>JAKLDR010000196.1 GCA_022703445.1 Planctomycetota bacterium
CACCCCGCCCCTCCGCACCTGGCGGCCGATGGCGGCGTGGACGGCGGGGATATTGCTGGCGCTCGGGCTCATCTGGTTAGTCGCTGCGGTGGTGGTGCCGGTGTGGCAGGTGCGTGATGTGCTCGGTCGCGAGTCCGCTGCCATGGCCTACCCGTACTCCAACGAGACCATTGCGGAACTAGGCGGCGCCGATTCCGCCGCCCGCAAGGCGGGGACTTATCTGCGCATGCCCAAGGTGCTGGCCCCGGAGAGGATTCGCGCTTCTTTTCTGCTCATCGCCTGTCTCAAATCCGGCTCATCCTATGCGGGAGTTCCCCTGTCCCGCCTGCTGGCAGACCCGGACCCGAAGGTGCGCGGCAGTGTAGCCTGGGCGCTGGGCGACATCGACGCCGACGCAGCACCGGTCCTCCCGGCACTGGTCAGATTGCTTGCCGACAGTGATTCTGCCAACCGGCATGTCGCCGCCCGTGCGCTTAGGCGAATGGGACCGGCAGCCGGGCCCGCCGTACCGGCCCTAACTCAATCCCTTAGCGATGGTGTTCCGGAAGTGCGGATGCAGGCAGCCATGGCGTTAATGGCCATAGGTCCCACATCTGAACCTGCGGCACTGCAACTTGCGGAAGCACTTGATGACCCAGATTCGGCCGTGCGACGATGGGCCGCCGAGGCTCTTGCCAGCATCGGGCCACGGGCTCGCCCGGCCGTTCCCGCTCTGACCAGGGCGATGTCTGATGCAGACGCAGCTGTTCGCCGCGCCGCCACGAGGGCGCTTACAGAGATCCGGGGCGAGGAACCCAAGCCGTGACCGAGCCGGCCACCGCCCAGCCCCGCCCCTGGCGGCCGATGGCGGCGTGGACGGCGGGGAGCTGCAAGCAGGCCAGCCGCCTTGCGCCGGGCGCGGGGGTGGGGAGAATGGCGGGTGGAAGGAGGAAGTCTCTATGCGGCAGATCGCGATTCTCACTGCCGCCCTCGCATTCCTGACCGCCGGATGTCGATCTGGCGGCGCCCCGGATGTCTTTTCCGATGCACGCTGGCGGGCATTTGCCGCCGGCTCCTCGGGAGTCATCACCGGCACTCCCATCGAGCTGACCGTCACCGAGGGGGCCGGCAACCAAGCCGGCGTGCAGACTGTAGAGTTCCGGATCAATCTGGGCCGTTCCGGCAACAGGCATTGGCTGCCACTCAGGCAGGAAGTGATCGTCGATTGTGCGGGCGGGAACAAGGAAACCGAGGCTGAGGCGGTTGCCGGCCTGCTGGCGTACATTCTCTGGAGGGCATGGGGGGCCGAAGGCGACGCGACCGTCAGGATATTTGGCCAGGAGGTGATTGACTGCTCTCAGGCGCTGAAGAACGCCAGGATTGCTGACGGGGTCATGCGGGGCTCCTTTGAGGTGAAGCGGGCTGCCTTTCGGGAAGAGATGAACCAGGGCTTCGCCAAGAGGAAGGCTGCTCACTCCGGCCTCCCGTGGAAAGTGGAGGCGGTGCTCCTGGTGACGTTCGACAACACCTCCATAGGACGGACGATGGTTGACCGCAAGCGCTACAATTTCATCCACGCTGCCGGCGTCATCGGAAACTGGATGTGCTGGACTTACCCCGAGCAACCTGTGTCTGAGACGGCCCCGCGATAAAGAAGGTCCCGGGCAAAGGAGCGGCGAAGTGACCGAGCCAGCCGACCCGCCCGCCCCGCCCCTCCGCACCTGGCGGCCGATGGCGGCGTGGACGGCGGCCATCCTCCTGGCCCTCGGCCTCATCTGGTTCGTCGCGGCGGTGGTGGTGCCGGTGTGGCAGGTGCGCCAGGCGGTGCTGAAGACCCGCAAGAATGAGTATCTGGACCCCGCTCTTGGGCTGAAGCTGGTCGAAGACCTCGGCGGACCCGCCAAGGCCGCGCCCAAGCTTGTGCTTTACATCCGCATGCCCAAGAGCATAGCCCCCCGATGCGAGACCGCTGCGATGCTGCTGGGATCGTGCGGCAAGGCCGGCGCGCTGCAGGCTGTCGAGTTGCTCTCGTCGCCGAACCTTAGGGGCCGCATCAGCGACGCATGTGTGCTGGACGCAATCTGGCGCATGGGCCCGGATGGGGATGTGGCCGTCCCCGCGATCGTCCCTCTGCTCCAAGACCCGTCGTCGTTCATCCGCTTCAAGGCTGCCGCCGCTTTGTGCGTCGTCGGGCCGAGGGCGCAGGAGGCCTTCTCCGCTCTACTTCTCGGCCTCAAGGACCCCTGCGAAGACGTGCGCTACTTCTCGGCGATGGCGCTGGAGAAGATAGGCGACCGTCGGGCGGTCGAACCGCTGATCGAGTGCCTTCAGGACAAGAGCGATCTCGTCCGGAGGGACGCAGCCCGCGCACTGGCGACGCTCGGGGATCCTCGGGCCGTGGAGCCGCTGCTGGCGTCTCTGGAAACCTGCTCTCCCGGGGGCGAAGCTCAGTGGGCCATAGCCAGCGCCCTGGCCAAGTTCAAGGATCCCCGCTGCATTCGCCCTATGATCGAGAGACTGCGCAAGGGAGACCCGTGGGTCCCGGTCTTGGTGTTGGGGAGTATCGGCCCGGCGGCCCGTGATGCCCTCCCCGACTTGAAGAGATGGTCGGGCGTCCATATTGGAAGCGGCAGCGGGACCTCTCTCGAGAGGGCTATCAACGAGGCCATCACAAACATTCAGCGTGAGGAGGCGGGGAGGTAGGCCACCGCTCTTGCGCCGCGCCGAGGGGCGGGGAGAATGGGGACAGAGTTACAGGCGTGCGCGTTTCTGGAGGGAGCCATCGTGGAGACTCTCGGGGCAGAAGCTATCGCGGCGCTCGTCACTAGACTGGATGAGAGCACAGCCAAGGAAGGAGCATGGGTTCGGATTCATACCGGCAACGAACTCTTCAAACGCTACGAGGTAATTCCGCTCTTGTCCCCGCCGGGGTGCCCTGCCTATAATGGCGCCTGTGAGGCCGGCATCGGCGGGCTGCAGGCAGCCATCCATATCGAGGCCGCCCGATTCGACCGGTCGGGGGAGTGGACGTGCGACGATGTCGAACGAGCCCGCCGCGTGGCCAACGCCGAACATCACCCCTGGGGCCTCGCCCAGCCTGCACCGGACCAGGCCTGGGCCGCGCGGACGCCCATCCCGCACCGCCTGCGTCAGACTCTCGCGGCTTCCGTCGCCCAACTCATCCCCGAAGCCCGGCTCAAACTCCAGATCGAGCCCAACATCCCCTGGGACCAGCTCAACCGCTGGAAGCAGGGAGCCGTCTTGCGCGAAGCAGTCCGCCGTGCCCTCGTGGAGCACGGCATTCTCAGGATCAGGAGGAAGCGATTTTCTCCGCCAATTGCCATCAAAAAAGTGTCAGGAATTACGTAGGGGGCACACAGGATTTACCAACAGCGTGGAGGTTCATGCGAACTTTGTCCAATGGATAGAATGGCGGGGCGATGGCGCTGCCGTGAAGTGCTCTGGAGACACAACGTGGGCTGTGGAATACAAGTACGCTAAGCAGGGGTCGGCGTTAACCAAGATATATAACCGAATTGGCACTGTGTCAGTTAATATTCCGGATGCCCCGACTGTACCTTAGGGCTGACCCGTGATAGTCTTCATCGTCTAAGGAGCGGGCCAAGAGGGTGTTCGCGCCGGTAACAGAGGAAGGTGCACGATGATAAGATGCTGGCTCTTCTTTGTGGTGACATTGGGGGCAGTGGGCACCTTAGGGTGTGCTGCAGAACGTACAGTAGACGTAGAAGTTGATGAGAAGATCGAATTGCAGGACAAGTCAGTTGCCAGATTGATTGAATTGTTCCACGATGACCGGAATGCTAACTCTCGTCCCCATATTATCTATGCCTTGGGAGAGCTAAGAGCGTCTTCTGCCGTTGGCCTGCTTTTATCAAATCTGAAGTGCGGCCAAGATGACTCCAAGAAGCGACTTCCTCCATATGGGCCCGAACCAGCAGGCACAGCTTTGGCCAAGATTGGGATCCCTGCGGTAAAACCAATATTGAAAGATTTGGCTAAGGGTGTTGATGAGGCATCAATGCGTATCCTCTGCAACGTGCTGATTGATATTTATGATGCAAGATTGGCTAGAATTGTGTTACAGCAAGAAGCGGAGAAGGCGACAGGTAAGTCCGCAATGAACCTTAAGGAATGTGTTGGTATCATCGATGGGTATTTGGAAATGCAGAAATCCAGACGTACCACAACAGATGCTGCATCCGGCGAAGCGACGGTTTCGCGCAGTCCCGGTGTAGCGGCCCATGGGAATGGGGACGCTCCGGACGCCGAAAATGGGCCGAGAGGTGATGCGGCGAACGGGCGGAAGGGCAAGGAGCAAGGCTTGAAGTGAGCGCCGGGCAGCTTTTCCAGGGCAGTTTCGGTGCTCAGCGCTCCGTTGTCCGGTGTCGGGTCTCTTCGTCAAGCCACCTCGGCCCACTCGATTTTCAGTTCGAGGTCATGGAGATGCTCGGGCCTCTGACATTTCTTCGTTCCAGAGGGAGCGCATCAAATCCACTTAGATACCATGAAGGCCGTGGCGCCCGGCTGCAACCGGGCTGTTATCGCGCCCGGGAGCATCCCGCGCCCGTCGGTTGCCGGGAACAAGAGTGATCGGGTGGACTGCCGGACGTTGGCGGAGAATGCACGCAAGCTGCGCGGAATTGCGGTGCCCGACATGGAAGAGGAAGCTGATCGGCAGCTTGTCAGGCTGCGTTGGCAGATGACTGACAAGTGCCGCCTGGTCAAACAGCAGATCAAGAGCTTCCTGCTGCAGCACGGGCTCCCGGAGCCTCACGGGTTGGACTACTGGACCAAAGAGTCGCTCGGCAAACTGCGCACGCTGACATTGCTGCCAGAGCTGCGATTCACCCTGGATGTGCTGCTCGACGAAGTGGAGCATGCCCAGAAACAGGTGGAACGTGTCACCCGGCAACTCAAGGAATTGGCCGACTCCGAGCGGCATCGGATGGACATAGAGGTGTTACAGAGCACGCCGGGCGTTGGTCTGATCACCTCCATGACGTTCAAGACTGAGCTGCTGGCGCCGGAGCGGTTTGAGGAAGCACGGGAGGTAACCGCCATACAAGGCTTGGCCCCGGGGGTCTGGGAAAGCGGAGAAAGTCGCGTGGAAGGTCGGCTGCTTTCCGGTGGCAATCGGTATCTGCGGACCATTCTGGTAGAGGCAGCCTGGCGCTGGGTGCAACAGGATCCCTTGGCCGCCAAGAAGTACAGGAAGCTGATCTCCAATACCGGCAGTGGCAAGAAAGCCATCGTCGCCATGGCTCGCAGGCTGGGGATCATTCTCTGGCGCATGCTGACCCGCGGGGAGAAGTATCGGAGCAGCACGCCATCCGAGGAGCGCCGCCGTGTCGGCTAGTCGGCCGTCCCGGCCCCCTCCTGCCATCTTGCATGAGGGGGCCGTGACTCGTTTTGCTGTACGTCGACGCGTTGTGGATTACGCGGCGGCAAGGGGCGTGCCAGCAAACAGCCTGCTGTCACGCCCCTCGCGGAACTTGGGGAGGGACCCATGACATAATCGTGCTCATCACCAAGTGGAGAGCGAGCAGAAGCCTAAGGAGAGGGATCGGCGAGTTGGGATGACCGCGGATAGCGCCCGGTGACCCGGAGTCACGCCAGTTAGATGGCGGCTCCCAACCTCTTGATCGCATAGGGTAACTGGTGCCTCGAGCACGAATAGCAGGTTGATCCTCGGTCCTTAGCTGCTGCTCATTCTCCGCTTGACCCACGGCCTCATAGCAGGGCGCTATTGGGGCGGACTCGTGGCCGGGCTACGACACTGGCTGGCATGTTTCCGTCCGGCTTATGCAAAATGACCCCGTCCAACATTGGACGCAACTAGGCGAGTTGGCCGGACTTGCGCCCAGATTGGCCGGGTTCCGTCCGGAACTGGCCGGAATTATACTTCTGGTGTATTGGGGCTCAAATCCCCCCCCCGCTACCATCGACCGTACAGGGACTTGCAGCAATGCAGGTCCCTTTCTTTTTGGCGTTTTTCGGCTCCATGTACAGTAAAATGTACAGTACGCCGAGGGAAAAGGGCCTCAGACCGCCGGCACGCCCCAGAGGGAGCGGGAGCCGAGTGAGGAGGCCCTGCCATGGCAGGTCTGATCAGGAGGGGGAAGTACTACACAGCGGTTTTCCGGGTGGGTGGACAGGAGTGTCGTAGGGCCCTCGGCACGGACTCGTGTCAGATCGCCAAGGAGCGGCTCCGCCAGCTTGAGACGGAGATGGCCCAAGGCAGTCTGAATCCGCTTCCGGGAAAGACCCCAGTCGCAGACATCATCACCGCCTATGTCGATCTGGGCATTGATGCGCTGAAGGAGTACAGCATGCCCGGAGGTCGGGGGTTCATCCCCCCGCTACCATCGATCTTACAGGGACTTGCAGCAATGCAGGTCCCTCTTCTTTTGCCGTTTCTCAGCTCCATGTACAGCAAAATGCACAGTACGCCGAGGGAAAAGGGCCTCAGACCGCCGGCACCGCGCCACGCTCCTGCCGGGATCCATGATCGACACCCGCCCTCATTTGCCGAAGGGCGACGGCCCCAGGACCTTCTCGCAAGACGCCGCACATTTTGGATGAATGCCGAGAAATGCTGCGCGTCATTTCTGACAGAACGACACCTGTGCACTGATCCGGCACGATGGATAACTTCCCGGGCGGCGCAATAAGCCAGTGAAAGGGGAACAGCCCA
>JAKLDR010000197.1 GCA_022703445.1 Planctomycetota bacterium
GCGTTCTGCGGCAAGTTCTCGGTGATGGACGTCTTCTGCCAGTACGGCCTGCCCTTCACCGCCTGGGAACCCCACACCGTGCATCCCCGCTCGGAGGCCTTCGCCAGCCAGGTCGGGCGCTTCGCCACGGTCTGCCGGGTGGTAGGTGGGATGAAGCGCATGACGGTCGGCGCCATCGGCGCCCGGACCACCGCCTTCAAGACCGTGCGCTTCGACGAGCTGGCCCTCCAGAAGCGCGGGATCACCGTCGAGACCCTGGACCTCTCCGAGGTGATCTCCCGGGTGCGCAAGGCCCCGGCCTCCGGGCCGGCCTACGGCGAGAAGGCCAAGCGGCTGGCGGCCTACACCTCCTGGCAGGGCGTGCCCGAGGAGGCCTTCTCGACCCTGGTCAAGCTCGGCGTGGTCCTCGACGAACTGGTCTGCGAGTACTCCATGGACGCGCTGGCCCTGCGCTGCTGGCTGGAGTTCGAGAAGGAGCTGAAGGTCTCGCCCTGCGTGCTGCTGAGCGAGATGAACGACCGCGGGATCCCGGCGGCCTGCGAGCTTGACGTCGGCAACGCGGTGCCGATGTTCGCCCTAGCCCGCGCCTCGGGCCGCGCGGCGACCTGCCTCGACTGGAACAACAACTACGGCCAGGACCCGGAAAAGTGCATCCTCTTCCACTGCGGGCCGGTGCCGCAGTCGCTGATGGCGGCGAAGGGCCGGGTCATCGAGCACCCCATGTTCGCCAAGGCCCTGGGCGCCGGCTGCGGCTGGGGCTGCAACGTCGGCCGGATCGCCGCCGGGCCCATGACCTTTGCCAGCTCCAAGACCGCCGACGGGAAACTGGTCTTCTACCTCGGCGAAGGCGAGTTCACCGCAGACAAGATCGACGACGACTTCTTCGGCTGCGGCGGAGTGGCCCGGATCGACCACCTCCAAGACAGGCTCCTGGCCATCGGCCGCGGCGGCTACCGCCACCACGTGGGGGTCACCGCGGGACACGTCGCCGCAGCGCTCCGCGAGGCCTTCACCACCTACCTCGGCTACGAGATCGACGCGCCGTGAGCCTGCTGGGCATCGACGTCGGCACCACCGGCTGCAAGGCCGCGGCCTTCTCGCTGGACGGTCGGGAGCTGGCCGGCGCCTACCGGGAGCACCCCGCGCCCCGGGCCGCCCCCGGCCGGGCCGAGCTCGATGCCCCGGCAATCTGGGAGAACGTGAAGGCCGTCATCGCCGAGGTGGCCGCGCGGACCTCGGCCGACCCGGTAACCGCGCTCAGCGTGAGTTCCATGGGCGAGGCGGTGGTGCCGGTCTCGCGCGACCGGCGCATCCTCGGCAACTCGATACTCTCCAGCGACCCCCGCGGCGCAGAGTACGCCCGTGAGCTGGCCGCGGCCATCGGCCAGGAGGATTTCTACCGCATCAACCCCAACCTGATCGGGCCGCAGTACACGCTGCCCAAGCTGCGCTGGCTCCGGGAGCACGAGCCCGAGCTCTACCGGCGGGCGGACAAGTTCCTCTACTGGGCCGACCTGGTAGCCTTCCTGCTGGGCGGGGAGGCGAGAGCCAACTTCACCCACGCCAACCGCAGCCTGCTCTTCGATCTCCGCGCCGGGAAGTGGTCTGAGCGTCTGGTGGCGCTTGGCGGCCTCGATGCCGAGAAGCTCGGACACCCGGCGCCCAGCGGGACCGTGGTCGGCGAAGTCGCCCCGGCGATCGCCGCCGAGATCGGCCTGCCGGCCGGCGCGAAGATCGTCCTGGGCGGCCACGACCAGTGCTGCAACTCCCTCGGCGCCGGCGCCGCCGCGGCCGGCCGGACGGTCTGCGGGATCGGCACCTACGAGTGCTACACCCCGGCCTACGCGCGCATCCCGGAACCGGCGGCGATGATCGGCCTGGGCCTCAACGTGGAGCACCACGTCCTGCCCGGCCTCTACGTCAGCTTCCTCTACAACCCGAGCGGCGCGCTGGTCCGCTGGTTCCGGGACACCTTCGCGGCCGGGATGGCGCCGGGCCCGGACATCTACGATCGGCTCAGCGCGGAGATGCCCGAGGAGCCGACGTCGCTCCTCACCCTGCCGTCCTTCGACGTCACCGGCCCGCCCGACTACCTGGCCGACGCCCGGGGCCTGATCGCCGGCCTCCGCACCAGCACGACCCGCGGGGAGATCCTCAAGTCGATCATGGAGTCGGCCACCTTCCACTTCGTCGCCGGCATCGAGGGCCTGCGCGCGCTGGGCATGGGCACCTCCGAGATGGTGGCCACCGGCGGCGGCGCGAAGTCCGACCGCTGGCTGCAGATCAAGGCCGACATCTTCGGGGTGCCCTTCGTCCGTCCGCGCACGACCGAGTGCAGCGCGCTGGGCGCGGCCATGCTCGCGGGGCTGGCCACCGGCCGCTTGCGGGACGCCGGCGAGGCCGCCGCGCGCTTCGTGGCCGCCGAGCGCCGCTTCGAGCCCGACCCGGCCAGGCACGGGCGCTACCGCGAGCGCCTGGAGCTCTTCCGGCAGCTTCTCCCGCTGGCCGGAGGCTTCCTCAGGAGGCTGTGAGCGACGGCCGGTGGCCGACGGTCGGCGGGAAGTCCATCGGCCCGCCGCCTAGGCCTCAGGCTGGTGCCGCCCGGAACCGCTCCAGCGGCTCCTCCAGGCTGCGGATCGCCGCGGCCCAGAACTCCTCCCTGCGGATGTCCGCGCCCAGGCTCCGCGCCGCGACCTCCTCGACCGCCGCGCTGCCGGAGAGGCGCAGGAACCGCTCGTAGGCCGGCAGGAACGCGGCGCCCTCGGCCCGGAAGCGCCGGCAGAGCTCGCGGGCCATCAGGAACCCGAAGGTGTAGGGGAAGTTGTAGAAGCTCAGCCCCGACATGTAGAAGTGAAGCTTGGACGCCCAGAACAGCGGGTCCTCGCCGCCCTCGGCCAGGGCGTCGCCGAAGACCCGCCGCTGGGCCGAGGTCATGAGCTCGGCGCAGCGCGTCGGCGAGAGCTCGCCGCCGGCGCGCTCGGCGCAGAAGGCCTTCTCGAACTCGAAGCGCACGGTGATGTCCAGGAGCATCACCGCCGCGCCGGAGAGCTCGGCGTCGAGCATGCGCAGCTTCTCGCCGGCCGGCACCGCCGGGTCGGCGTAGAGCCCCTCGGCCAGGATCTGCTCGGCGAAGACCGAGGCGGTCTCGGCCAGGGTCATGGGGTACTCCCGGGCCGGCGGGCGCAGATCGCGGAGCAGCTCGCCGTGCCAGGCGTGGCCGATTTCGTGGGCCAGCGTGGTGGCGTCGTTGAGCGCGCCGTTATAGGTCATGTAGACGCGGGTCTCGCCGGTGACCGGCGAGCCGGTGCAGAAGGCGCCCGGGCGCTTGCCGGAGCGCGGCTCGGACTCCACCCAGCGGCGCTCCAGGGCCTGTCGGAAGAAGCCGCCCAGCGCCGGATAGGCCCCGGAGAAGGCCCGGCCGACCAGGGCGGCGCCTTCCTCCCACGAGAGCCCCGCTTCGCCGCCCGGGGCGGCCGCGGGCAGCGGCGCGTCGCGCTCGAACCACTCGATGGACCTGCGGCCGAGCTTGCCGGCCTTGACGCGCAGGATCTCGCGCGCGAGGTCCGCGCTGCCGTGCACCGCCCGGTACATGGCCTCGAGCGTGGCGCGCTCCACGCCGTTGTCGAAGAGCGGCTCCTCGAGGCAGCCGTCCATCCCGCGGCGGGCCTGGAGCTTCAGGCGCGTTCCCACGATGGCGTTGAGGGCCGCGGCGCAGACGTCCTCCAGGCGCTTCCAGGCGCGGTTGCCGCCCTGGAACGCGGCGCGGCCCACCGCGCGGTCCGGGTCGTTCATCAGTGAGCGCCAGCGCGAGATGGGCAGGGTTTCGACCCGGCCGTCCGGCCAGCGCATCTCGAACTCGAGCTTGCCGGAGAGCTTGTCGTATAGCCGGCCCCAGGCATGCAGCCCGTCGACGCCCAGGTCGCCGGCCAGCTTCTCCTCGGCCGGGCTCATCCGCCGCCGGGCCCGGACCCGGTCGCGCCGGACCGAGTAGGCCACCGGGGCGAGCCGCTCGCGCGAGACGAAGCGTTCGAAGACCGCGTCGGGCACGGCCTTGAGGCCCTCGAGCAGGTCGGTGCCCGCCCTGGAGAACTCCGCGCCCAGCCCGGCCAGCCGGGCCTCCTCGGCGCCGTAGCGCTCGTCGGCCGCGTCGGCCGCCGACAGGCACCCGACGTAGGCGAAGATGTGCCCCAGCCGCGCGGAGCAGTCCTCGGCGAGGAGGTAGGCCTCCTCCCAGCGGCCGGCGCTCTCGTCGGTCAGCGGGCCGAGCGCCGCCGCCAGGCCGATCAGCCGCTTTACGTCGGCGGCCAGCCTCTCCCGGAAGCTCCGCATCTCCGGCCCGTCGAACGACGGGAAGAAGCCGGCCAGGTCCCAGGTCGCGCCGCCGATCCGGTCGATGCCGCCGCTCATGAAGTCCCCTTCCGTCCAGTGCCCCGATCGCCAGCCGGGATATTCCCCGCCGGGAGCGCCGGGAGCAAGCGCCGATTCGGCATCATGCCGCCGGACGCCGGACCTTCCCCGCGCGGCCCTCTTCAGAAAGTGGGATGGTTCAAGCCCTGCGCCTCTTGCTTCCCCTCTTTCACAGGGGATAATGGGACCGCAGACAACCGGTGCAACGCGGTGCGGTCTGGGCGTACAGCGCAGGTGCGGAATGGCGGATCTGGCCAAAGCTCGATACACCATAGACCCGTCCAAGTACCGCTCATACAACTCCTATGCTTGGTGGCTGATCATCATCTGGTTGGTCTGGGCACCGATGACGGCTGTCGTTACGTATCTCGCGGTCACACGCCTTGACGCCTTCTTGTTCGTCTGGCTGTTATTCGGATACCTTGGCACGGTGGCTGTCCCGTATGCCATCTACAACAGGAGAAGGAGACAGGTGCTTGAAGTGGACGGCGACTCGCTTGTCATCTACGGGGCCGGAATACTGCCGAGGTCCAAGGTGCGGATAGAGAAGAACAACCTGCAGGCTCTGACTCTGGAGCTCCACGAAAGCACCGACGGCAGCGAGTCGGTTTACTCGCTGAACCTGCTTTCCCAGCAAGGGGTCTGGCAGAACAGAGTGCACTTGGCGCCCTTCGTGCATCCGGCAGATCAGGCGATCCTGTTAGAAGAGATCAAAGCGTTCCTGGAGCGACATGGTTTCCTGTTCAGCGTGAAGAACGGGTTCTCACAGCCAACGCCTCCGGAGCCCAAGCCGTGAGCGCACAGGTAGGCCCGTCATGAGCAGGCAGCGACAGGACCTGGTTGCCGAGGTCGCCGGAGGCAGGGTGGTGGTCGTCTGCCATGACAGCGGGCGGGCGAAGGCCCTCAGGAATCTCGGGGCCAGGCGGCGCCTGCTGAAGAGGCGCGAGTGGACCCTGTCGTTCGCCGGCGACGCGGACCTGGCCCGCATCCTTGCGGCACTTCGCGAACTGGGCATACCGTTGCTCGGCGGACCCGCCGGTTGGCCGCCGGCGGAAGTGTGCGCGGAACTGCGCGCCAAGGGGCTGATCGAAGGTGACTTCCTGGAGGCGCTCCACAAGGGGCGGGGCGAATACCTCGTCCGCGCGTACCCGAGCGAGCCTCCAAAGCCGACGTCCCGGGAGCCCGGGCCGTGAGCGAGGCAGAGGAGAGCGCATGGCCAGGCACATGAGAAGCATGCGCCTGCCACTGACGGGTGCCCTGCTCTTCGGCGGAGTCCTGTTGGCCATTGGCTGCACGCCCGACGTGATAGTCATGGACGAGTCCGGTCAGCCCGTCGCCGGCGCGGAAATCATAGCCAAGACCCTTTCGATGAATGTCGTCAGCTTCACCGACAGAAAGGGAAGGGCCTCCCTTCCGACTTGTTGGGTGCAGGAAGTGCAGACGCAGTGGGGTTATGGGGTCATGAAGCCAGGCTATAGATCGACGCTCTTCTTCGACCTCGGAAAGAGACCGACCCTTGTCACCCTGCAGCGAGATACGACCCCGCAACAGCCTCCGTCGCCACCTCCGCCGTTGTTCAAGGATCTGTTGGTTCCCGGGCCCTACGGGGAGTGATGCCTGCACGACCAGAGTCGGTGCGACACTCGATTTACACAAGTCGTAACCCACGCAAAATGAATGCGACACTTCTATTACATAACCCCGCCGCCGGCCACGCTTGACAGCCGGCGCGGCTCTCCGCCAGGACGGCCGCCGCCGGTCGCCCCGCGCTCCGGCGGCCCCCGTGACCTCCGCCTCCGCCCCCGGTTCCATTCCTCCCATGCGGATTGCGGTTCTCGCGGCGCGGGTCCTCCCGGCCATCCTGGCATTGAGTCTGGCGGCGGCCGCCGCCGGCGAGGGGCAGCCGGCCCCTGCCCCGGCCGCCGGCGCGAACCTGGTCCGCAACGGCGACTTCTCCGCCGGCCAGGGCTCGCCGGAGTGCTGGTCGAAGATGGACAACCTCTCCACGTTCTGGGTCGACGGCGGCGCCGACGCCGAGAAGGCCGCGGCGGAGGGCCGGAAGGCCGCCGGCAAGTGCATGAAGGTCGACACCGACGTCTACCTCAAGGAGTGGGAGGAGCAGCGCAAGTCCATGGAGGCCGGCAAGGCCGGCGACCCCCGCGCCAAGACCCCCACCAAGGGCG
>JAKLDR010000198.1 GCA_022703445.1 Planctomycetota bacterium
CGGCGCCCCCCCGCGACCGGCCTTCGATGGGATCGACTGCGGTGATCCCCCGAAGCGCCCCCCTAGGATGTCTCTCTTTACCGCCTCCGACCGGCCGACCGCATCGCCCCGCGAACGACCGTTTGGGCTCGCACTTCACAGACAGCACGAACTGCACTGAACACTTGCGTCATCGCGAACGATGGGCACTTATAGCGGCGGGCCGATGGGTGTCAACGAAAAAGAAAAGCGCGCCGCACGATCGCCGCACAGTCGCTCCGCGGCGCGGAAATTTTTTGCTTGACGGCACGTCCACAACCTTTCAAAACCGCCGCGCGGCGCGCGGGTGTTCGGCCGTGAATCGGTGATTTGCCGGCGAGGAGCCGCGCGAAACGCCGGTTCGGCGCGGTTCCCGCTGCCCGCACCGGGGAATCTGCGCGCGAAATCGGCGATTCTCCGCCGAAAAGACGGTAGTATCCCGGATGGTATATGCGCGCATGGTCGATCCCAGCCGGGGCCCCGAAAAGACGCGGGGAGACGGCGGCTCCCGCCGCGGTCTCCCCGCTCCGTGGTCGCGACTGCAGTTAATCGATTGGCTCGGGGGCGCGGACGCCGTACAGAGCCACGGCGCCGCCGCCCGGTCCGGTCCCGATCGCGGCTGGCATGATCTGGCGCTGAAGGGAGGAGAGGGCGTTGGTGCGTTCGGCGCACTTGGCGGCCTCGGCCCTGGCCTTGGCGGCCTCGTCGGCGTTGCCGGCCTTGTCGGCAGCGGCGGCGGCCTCGTTGGCCTTGGCCTGGGCGGCGCGGGACTCGGCCAGCTTCTGGAAGATCACCTGGGAAGCGGCCGCCTGGACCTTCTTCAGCTCCTCGACGGTGGTCAGGCGCGCGGCGTTCTCGATGGCGGCCGCCGCGGCTCCGGCGCGGGAGGCCACTTCGGGGTCCTTGGACTTGGCCGCTTCGCGGAAGAGCCCGAGCGCCGCCGGCCCCTGCTTGGCGGCCTGCACGGAGGCATCCTCGCGGGTCTTGAAGTCCGCCGAGGCGAAGTCCTTGACGAGCTTCTCGACCGTCGCCTTGAGCTCGGCGGCGGGTTCCCCGGCCGCCGGGGGCGTCAGGTAGTCGGCGAGCAGCTTCTCGACCTTCTGCTTCTGCTCGTCGGTGATCGCCGGGTTGTCGATCGGCGGGCGGATGGGCCGCACCCCGTACTTGGCGACCATTTCGCCGGCCTTGGCCGCGGCGCTGAAGACCATGGCGCACAGGGCCCCGGCCAACCACCACACCCAGCTCTTGGTTTGTCCCAACATCGTGGCCATCTCGCGCTCCCTCCTCTTTCCTGGTCTCGGCGGCAGAGCCTGCCGCGCCTCGCTGTCCGGGGAATGTCCCCGGGGACGATCTTACTTCGCCGGCGGGGTGTCAGCAACCGGCCAAACGCCGTACGGGGCCTTGATCCTGCCGCCGGCCCTGCGCCTGGGGCCCCGGCGGGCCATCAGTCCGATGAGCAGGCTGTACCGCCAGATGCGTCTGGGCAACTCCTTGCGCGCCGGGTCGTTCCGTCGGCCTGGGTGCGCTTCTCCGCGGCGGAGACCGCCTCGGCGGCCGCAACTTCCGAGTCCGGATCCGTCGCTAGTCGCGTTCGAGCTGCGGCCGGATGCCGTAGACCGGCACCATCCCGCCGCCGCCCTTGCGGACCGGCTGGATCTGGGCGCTGAGGGCGGACAGCGTCGTGGTGCGCGCCGCCTGTCTGGCAGCCTCCTCGCGGGCCTTGGCGGCTTCGGCGGCGTTGCCCGCCTTGTCGGCCGCAGCGGCGTTAGCGTTGGCCATGACCTGGAGGTCCCGGGACTCGGCGATCTTCTGGTTCAGAACCTGGAGGGCGGCGCCCTGGATCTTCCGGAGCTCATCGACGATGACCTGCCGGGCGCTGTTCTCGATGGCGGCGGCCGCCGCTTCGGCCCGGGAGGCCACTTCGGGATCCTTGGCCTTGGCCGCCTCCCTCAGAAGGCCCAGAGCCGCCGTTCCCTGCTTGGCGGCCTGGGCGGAGGCATCCTCGCGGGTCTTGAAGTCAGCGGAGGAGAAGTCCTTGAGCAGTTTCTCGACCGCGGCTTTCTGCTCGGCGGAAGGCGTGCCGGCGGCCGGGGGCGCCAGGTAGTCGTCCAGCAGCTTCTCCACCTTCTGCTGCTGCCCGTCGGTGACCTCCGGGCTTTCGACCGGCGGGGCCGGGCGAGCCGGCACCCCGTACCTGGCCGCCATCTCGCCAGCCCTGGCCGCCGCTCCGAAGATCAGAGCGCACAGCGTTCCGGCTATCCACCACACCCAGCTCTTGGTTCTGCCGATGACTCTGGACATCCGCGTCTCTCCTTTGTCCTGCGCGCGGGCGTTCAGCCCGCCGCCGCCCGTTCCCAAACGCGAGCTTGTGCGGCCTCGGCGGCCGCGAGTATCTCTCCCGCGATCTTCTGCCCCGACGAGTACAGTCGCGCATCGTCGGACGATACGCGCCGGGCCAGGTCCTGCCCGAATTCCGTGCGGGCAGCCGGCGAGGCCCACCCGGAGCGCACGGCGGCCACCCCGGTCTCGAGGTGGCGCACGGTGTTCAGGTTAACCTCGCGGATGTAGCCCTTGACCCGTGCGCGCAGCGCGGGATCGGTTCCGAAGAAGTGGGCCAGCAGCTGGTGCTGGTAATCGACGGTCATGGCCAGGCAGTGGACCCCGCAGGTCCCGAAGCAGCGCTCCCGGAACGCCGGATAGACCGCCTCGAAGATCCCCTGGGCGCCCGGCTCGGATATCCGATAGTCGTAGCCCCAGTAGTCGTCGAGCAGCCGTCCGGACGCGCGCAGGCGGGCCTCCAGCGGAGTTCCGGCGTAGATCTCGGTCCGGCAGAAGTTCATGGCGTTGTCCGGGTGCCGGCGGAGGAATTCCACGTTGGCCGCGAAGTCCTCCAGTGTCGAATCCGGGTTGAGCATGAGCAGGTTGAAGCAGGTGTGGACGTCCAGGCGGTTGACGATCGTGAGGGAGCGCTCGTTGTCGTCGACGCTCTGGCGCCGGCCCAGCTCGCGCAGGGAGTCGGGCGCTCCGGCTTCGATGCCCAGGAAGACCCGGAAAAGGCCCAGGGCCTTGAGCTCGCGGAAGAGCTCCTCGTCCACCGTGTCGGGGCGCGCCTTGATGGCGATGGCGATCCGCCCGACGCCCTGCGCGGCCAGCGCAGCGGCGAGCTCCCGCGCGCGCTCCAGCGTGGCCGCCATGCTGCCCAGGATGAAGTTGTCGTCGTGGAAGTTGAAGATGCGCACTCCGCGGCGGTAGAGGTTGGCCATCTCCGCGGCGAGGTTGGGGACCGAGCGCAGCCGGAAGCGCGCGCCGCCGCAGAGCTTGTGCCAGGCGGCTATGGAGCAGAAGGCGCAGGCATGGGTGCAGCCGCGCGAGCCGACGATGTTCGCCAGGGACAGGCCCAGATAGGTGTCGAACGGCACCCTGCGGACCGGCTCGGGCAGGGAGTCAAGGTCGGCCGGCTTGGGCGCCGGCGGGTTGCGGACGATCCGGCCTTCGGGGCCCCGCCAAACCAGGCCCGGGACCGTTTCCAGCCGGGGGAGATCCGCGGCCAGCCGGCACATCAGGCCTTCGCCCTCGCCGACGCCGACGGAGTCAATGGCCGGGATGTCGCGCAGGATCTGTTCGGCGTTGAAGGCCGCGAAGTGCCCGCCGGCGATGATGTGCCCGGAGAAGCCCAGCTCGCGGGCCCGGGCGGCCAGGTCCGCGAACTGCCTGGCCCGGCGCGTGAAGACCATGGACATGCCGGCCAGCTCCGCGCCCGATGCGGCCAGCTCCCGGGCGACGCCCTCGGCGTCCTCGGGGGCGTTGAAGGGGACCTGGCGGACGAGGTGCCCGGCGGACTCCAGCGCGCCGCGGATGTAAGCGACGGCCAGGTTCTCCTCGACCTCGGCGCCGATCAGGGCTATGCGCACGGCTCGCGCCTATCTCCGGAAGTTGGGAGGCGGTGGTGGCGGATCGGGCGGAACCGGCCTGGGATCGGGGGCCACCATCTCCTTCATGTGCGTTCCGGGATCGAGGCGGAGCGGGGCGACCTTGGCGGCCAGTCTGTCGAGAGCGTCTATGCGGCCCTTGAGGGTCTTGGCTTCCGCGCGGAGCTTTTCGGCCTCCTCCTTCTTGCCGGCCTGCTCGGCTTCGCCGGCCGCGGAGGCCTTCTCGGTCATGGCCTTGCGGTCCTTGACTGAACGCTCTCTGACCGCGCGCTGGGCCGGCCAGCCCAGGCCGCGCAGCCCCTCAACCTCCGGACCGTCGCCGATCTTCTCGACGGCCGCCTTGGCCCGCCAGGCGACCTCGGGATCCTTGCTGTCCAGGACTTTGCGGATGGAGGGGAGGGCGGGGATGCCGATCTTGACCAGCTCCGCCGAAGCCGCCTCCCGGGTGGCGAATTCCTTGGACTCCCAGTCCTTGATGTACTGATCGATCTTGGCCTGCTGCTCGGCGGTCGGCTTCGGAGGGTTGTCCTGGGAAGCCAGATAGGCGTCGATCAGCCCGTCGATCTTCTTCCTCTGCTCATCGGTCAGATCCGGTGAAACACGCTCCGGCGGCCTGACGGGCACGCCGTAGAGGGCCTGGGCCTCCATGGCCGAGGAGCTGCGCCCGAAGACGAATGCCAGGCACACGCCGGCCAGCCACCAGATCCAACTGCCGAAACGCCCCATCATCCTGGCCATCTGCCACCCTCCCAGTGCCGAGCAGCGACCGCTGTCCTAGTCGCGCTCGATGACCCTCATCTTGACTCCGAAAGGCATCATCACCGGCTCCGGCCCGCGCGCCGGCTGGGTCAGGAGCTCAGTGAGCTTGACCAGCAGGGCGGCGTTGGCCTGGGCCTTCTTAGCCTCGGCCCGCAGTTTCTCGGCCTCGTCCTTCCTGCCGGCCAGCTCCGCCTCGCCGGCCCCGCCGGCCCTGCCGGTGACCGCCTTGCGCTCGGCGGCTAGGCGCTCCTGCACGACCGTTCGGGCCAGCGGCCCAATGGCGCGCAGTTGGTCGACCGAGTTCCCGGCGCCATCGATCTGCGCGATCGCGGCCGTCGAACGCTGGGCGATTTCGGGGTCCTTGCTGCCGGCGGCCGCCTTCAGGGCGGCCAGCGCGGGCCTGCCGATGCTCACCAGTTCCTTCTGGGCCTTCTCCCGTGTGCCCCAGTCGTCGGCCCCCAGATCCTTGACGAGCCGCTCTATGCGGGCCTGCAGCTCGCCGGCGGGCGCAGCCTCGGTCTGGGCCGCAAGATACTCGTCGATGAGCTGGTTGGCCCTCTGGCGCAGATTGACGTCCAGCTGGGAAGGAGGCGGGGGCATCGGGGTACTGGGGTCGCCCGGTCCGACGAAGCCGGGTTCGACCCGCACGCCGTATAGCGCCTGGACCGGTTCCTCCGCCGCACCAACACGCCCGAAGAGCGCGGCGCAGAGAAGTCCGGCCAGCCACCACAGCCAGCTCTTGCCCCGGCCGATCATCGCCGCCATCTCAGCACTCCCTTCCCGCTCAGCGGTCGTACCGCGTGTAGTTCTGGACGATCCAGTAGAGCCTGTCGAGGTCGCTGATCCGCCCGCCCAGGCGCCGGACCTCGGCCCCGAGCTTCTCGGCCTCGTCCTTCCTGCCGGCCTTCTCGGCGGCGGCGGCGGCATCGCGGGCCTTGTTCCACTCGTCGCGGGTCGAGTCGATCTGCCCCTGGACGACCACCCAGACGGTCTGCGGATACTTCCGGAGGGCGTCGAAGATCGGCTTGGCCGTCGCGGCTTCCACGGACTTCAGGGCGTCACCGGCCCGGGTCGCGACCTCGACGTCCTTGGACCTGGCGGCCTCGCGCAGCGCCGGCAGGGCGGTTCGGCCCAGCTTGACCAGTTCCCTGGATGCGTTCTCGCGCGTGGCCCAGTCCTCGGAGGCCAGTTCCCGGACCAGCTTGTCCACCCGGGCCTTGTCCTCGGGCGTGGCCGAGGCCGCCTGGAGCGTAGTGAAGTAGTCGGCGACCAGCCTGGCGACCTCCCTCTTGGTCTCCTCGGTGACCTGTTCGACGGGCTGGGGCCGGACCATGATGCGGTCGGCGGCCGGCGGAGCCATGCGCTCGGCCTGGGCGGGGACGGCCGCCGGGGGCACCGGCTCTGCGGCCGGAGCGGCCCGCTTCGCTTGGGCTTCGCCCGCCAGGAAAGTGGCCGACGCCAGGAAACAACCGCCGAGGAGCATTGCGATCTTCTGCACGCGCATGTTCAGATCCCTCTCACAGGCGCCCGGCCTTGTCGAGCATCCGGTAGTGGCACAGACGCGGCTCGCTCTTGTCCCAGTCCCAGAGGTGGAGCGAGCCTCCCTCGCAGTGGCTCCACCACTTGCAGCGGGCGCAGGGGCCCTTGCGGCGGGTCGACTCGCGGTCGCGGTAGCGCGTGAACCGCTCGTTCCAGACCTTGCCGAAGCGCTCGGTCCGGGCGTCGCCCTCGACCATGCGGCGCTCCAGCGACGGGCAGGCGGATATCTTGCCGTCGTGGAGGATGCTGCCGATGTTGATGCCCGCCGGGCAGTGGAAGTAGTAGCCGCGCACCGCGCCCTCGTGCTTGAGGCCAAGGAAGCCGGACTCCTCGA
>JAKLDR010000199.1 GCA_022703445.1 Planctomycetota bacterium
GGCCGGGGAACCGCCCAGCCGCGCGAGGAATCCGCCCAGCTCCGGGGAGCGCAGGGTGTAGCGCTTCTCGCCCGGAACGCCGGCGAAGAGCGCCGCGCGGCAGCCCGGTCCGGCGATGTCCACGATCTCCACGCGGGCGAAGTCCAGGGTGTCGAGCTCGATCCGCAGGGAGCCGGCGGCGTCGACCGCGCCGGCCGTGCGCGCTCCGGCCAGCAGCCGGCAGAGCTCGGCGATCTCCTCCGCGGTGAGGTCGCGCCCGGCCCCGCGCCCGGCCGGCAGGGGCACGATGCGGGCCAAAGTCACCCGGTCGGCGCCGAGCTGGGCCAGCGGATGGGAGTACTCCCACCAGATGATCCAGCCCACCGCGACCGCGCCCGTCAGGATGACGGCGGCCAGCAGGATGCGGGGAACCGGCCTCACACTCAGCCCTCCTCGGCCCGGGCCAGCAGGTCCTCGGCCCGCCTGGCGGCGGAGCCCAGGACCAGCCAGGGCACCAGCAGGTTGCCGACGCCGACCTCCAGGGCCAGCGCCGCCAGGACCAGATCCTTGCAGCGCTCGAAGGGATGGGCCGGCATGGTGCCCCGGACCAGCAGGGCGCCTGCCGCCTCGCCCGCCGCCGTCACGAGCAGGAACAGGGCCGCGAAGCCGGCCGCCCAGACGACGGCCCGCGCGGCGGTGCGGGTCCGCAGAGCGGCCGCCGTGCCGATGGCGGCCACGGCGAAGAGCCGCGAGGCGTCGATCGCGAGGGCCAGCGTGCCGCTGAAGAGGTTGTCGGCCAGAAACGACAGCCGTTCCGGATCGACATGCTCCGGCCAGCCATGGGCAGTCAGAGGCCCGATCAGGATCAGCCCCCGGCCCAGCGTCGAGGAGAGCAGCGTGTGGGACACGAACCAGGGTTCGAACAACTCCCCGGTGAGACTGAAATCGTGCGGGGCGAAGTAGAAGGGCGCCCCGGCCAGCAGAATGAGCAGGCCCGTCCGGAGCCGCGGGCGGAGAAAGGCGGACGCCAGGCTGCCGGCCTCGAAGGGGGCGAGCCGCAGGACGTCCAGGGAGCTGTCCTGCCGGGCGGAAGAGATGGCCACGCTGGTGGACAGGACGACCGCAGCCGAGGCCAGGATGGGCACCAGCGCCATGCAGAGCAGGCTCCAATGCCCGGGATTGCCGAGCGCCTGCCAGAGATGGGAGCCGGGGCCGTTGAGAACGGTGACGCCGGGTCGCTCCAGCACCCAGAACCGGACCGCGGCCATCCCCCAGCCGGCGTAAAGCAGCCCGAGGACGGCCAGGGCGCCTACCCAGATCACCCGGCGCAGGCGCTCCGCGCGCCATTCGCTGCGGGCCAGGGCGACCAGGGCTGACTTGCACGGGAGTGTCTGCGTCACCGGGCCTCACCCGTCTTCCTGCGCCTCCACCACTCGCCGGTCGGCCGGTCCGCCTGGCGCCAAAGCAGACCCATGGAGCCGAAGAGCAGAAAGCCGACGATCATTACTGTGACCGCGATTCTCGAACCTTGGAGGTCGTCGCGCCAGTGCGTAATCGCCAGGGCTATGCCACCGCCAATCAACGAGCCAACGGACATCAACCAGTTCCACCGTGCTGCGCGCCTTCTCCAGCTGCATGCCGGATCGTCGCCCCAAATCGCACCGCGCAGGCTCCTGCACCTCAGAAGCAGGATCACCAGCGCGACACCGATGAGCGCTTTGCCGACATGCGCCCACATGGAGGCGCTGGGCACCAGCGTCCGGCCATCGGTGTTGAGGTAGGGGGCGCAATTGAGCACGGCGCCGGCCACGAGACATGCCACCTGCAGTAGTCCCAACGCCCGCATCCACGGACGCTGCCGCGCACTGCCCGGCATCAACCGTCCCTCCCCGTTCCATGCGCGAAACGGGAGTTGCCGGACCGCACCTCGGCGATCACCAGCCTTCCGGCGCCGTGGGGGCCTTCGGAGGCGCAGGCAGGGCCGGACCCTGCAGGATCGGCCCCTTCGTAGGTTCTGGCACGCCGCCGCCCAACTTCAGCTTCTTGCGCAGCGCGGGGAGCTGCGCCTCCTGGTCGGCGATCTTCTGCATCAGGCCGGGGAGTTCCGACTTCCTGATCCACATCACGCTCGAGTCGATGCACAGGACGTTGACCCCGTCGCTGCCGTGGTTGCCGGGCTTGTCGTAGGCCAGGATGAAGTCACCCGGCATGGCCGAACTGCGCCCGGGCAGGTAGACGTAGCTGGAGCTGCCCTCGCCGACCGAGCCCGTCCGGAAGTCCATGTAGTTCGACGGCTTGCTCGGGCAGCTGAAGATCCTGGGTTGTCGGTGTAGGTGTCCCCGAACAGTCTGGCCTGATTGGGCGGGAACTCGCCATCGCTGTCCTCGGCGTACAGGTGGCAGGCGATGCCGATCTGGCGGAGGTTGTTCTTGCAGGAGGTGCGCTTGGCATTCTCCCGGACCTTGCCCACGGCCGGCAGCAGCAGGCCGAGGAGCAGCCCGACCACGAGGATCGCGGCAACGCCGCAGCCCACGGCCAGGCCGATCCACAGCCCGGTGTTGGAACTCTTCTGCGGCGGAGGCGGCGCCGGCGGCTGCTGCGCGGCTCCGGGGGGCATCGCCGCAGCGGGCGGTGGGGGCGGGGGAGGGGGACTCGGCGGCAGGGCTTCCTGATTATCCGGCATGGGCGTCTCCTTCCATCTATCCCAAATTCGGGCCGATCCGGCCGGCCCTGCCGGGATTCTATCCGCCCCCCGACGGAGCGCCAGCGGCCCTGGCGCTTTAACGCCGGGCGGCTAGAATCCGGCCATTGGGAGGAAGCCGCCTCATGACCCATGCCATGTCCCTGCGCATCCGCGTGGCCGCCCCGGCGCTGGCCGCGCTCCTGCTCGTCCCGGTCCTGGGCTGCCGCGCAGCCGAACCCGACGCCCCGCCGGTCAAGGCCGGAGAGCTGGCCGACAAGGCCGCCTCCGCCGAGATGGCCGCCCGGTCCGCCGAGGCCGCCGAGCTCTACCTCAAGGCCGCCATCGAGACCGCCGAGGCCGCCCGCAAGGCCGAGAAGACCGAGCCCGACCAGTCCGCCGCCTGGGCGGAGGCCGGCTTCCTGCTGGAGAAGGCCTGCGCGCTGGCCGAGCTCCGCCAGTGCCGCCGCCAGCTGGTCGAGCCGCTCGGCCGGCTGGCCAAGCTCGCCGAGCGCCAGCCGGCGCTGGAGGGCCTGATCCACTGGCGGCTGGCCGGCTGCCTGCGCGCCGCCGGGGACCGCAAGGCCGCCTCCAAGGAGTTCCGCGGCCTGGGCTTCGTCACCGACTGGCAGGTCATAGGCCCCTTCGACAACGAGCGCGGCCAGGGCTTCGCCCAGGCCTTCCCGCCGGAGACCGAGCTCGACCTGGCCAAGACCTACCCCGGCAAGAAGCGCAAGGTCGCCTGGCAGCGCAACCCCTGCCAGCCCGAGGACGGCTACATCGATCTGGCCGGCATGCTCCGCCCCAGCCAGGAGGCGGTCGCCTACCTGCTGGCCTACGTACAGGTCTCCGGGAAGAAGGACCTGCCCGCCGCCGTGCGCCTGGCCTCCGACGACGGCGTCCGGGTCTGGGTCAACGGCCGCGAGGTCTGGAAGCGCGAGGCCCGGCGGCCGGCGACCTTCGACCAGGACTGCTTCGGCGCCGTGCTGCGCCCCGGCGCCAACGCCCTGCTCGTCAAGGTCGCCCAGGCCGACGGGGAATGGGGCCTGCGACTGCGCCTGACCGCACCGGACGGCTCGCCGCTGAAGGACGTCGAGGTCCGCGCCGACCGGGTCTACCCGGCCGTCGAGCCGGCGGCCGGCGCCGCCCCGGAAGTCGACGCCGGAGCCCTGGGCTTCTTCTCCAGGCGCGCCGCGGCCGATCCCAAGGACGCCGCCGCCCTGCTGCGCCTGGGCTTCCTGACCTCGCGGCTGGCGGCCTTCGACCGCGAGAAGGGCGAGCGCGCCGACACCCAGCTGCTCGAGGCCGCGGCCCGGGCCGAGCCGAACAGCGCCCGGATCTGGTACGAGCTTTCGGCGGTGGCCGCCGCCGGAGGGCAGATGCGGGCCGAGAGCGACGAGAACCCGCGGCGCCGCGCGCTGGAGCAGTCGGTGAAGATGGCCCCCTCGGCCGCCGCCGAGCTGGAGCTGGCCGCCCACTACCTGCGCCAGTACCGCAACTTCGGCAAGGCCGCCGCGCACCTGGGCCGGGCCCGGACGCTGAGCCCTGACTCGCCGGAGGTCCGGCTGCTGGAGATCGAGCTCTCCGCCGAGCGCGGCGACGCGGCCGAGGCCTTCGCCGCCGCCGCGGCCCTGGCCAAGGCCGGATCGGCCGGCGCCCGCGGGCTGCTGACCCACTCCGCCGGACTGGAGGCCGCCGGCAGTCTGCCGGCCGCCGCCGAGGCCGCCGCCGCCGCGCTGAAGCTCGACTGCTCATCCGAGCAGGACACCGAGCGCCTGGCCCGGCTGTGGCTGGCGGCCGGGCAGACCTACAAGGCCCTGGAGACCCTCGAGGAGCTGCTCGAACGCCGCCCGTACCGCACCGACCTGCGCGCCGAGCGCGCCCGCTGGCTGGCCGGAAGCGGCAAGTACGACCAGGCCATCGAGGAGTGCCAGAAGGGTCTCAACGTCTGCCGCGAGGACCACCGCCTGCTGGGCCAGCTCGGCGAGTACCTGGCGGCCAGCGGCAAGCCCGACCGGGCCCGCGAGGCCTGGCGGCAGGCCCTGGAGCTCCAGCCCAACTTCGTGGAGCTGGAGCGCTACGTGGAGTACGCCGAGAACCGGATCAGCTACGACCGCAAGTACCGCGAGAACACCGCCGACCTGCTCTCCGCCGCCGCGGCGGCCCCGGCCGCCGGCAGCGGCCAGGGGGCCTTCCTGCTCAACAAGGTCATCGACCGGGTCTACCCGGACGGCACCAACAGCCGCACGGTCCACATGATGGTGCGGGTCCTCAACGACGCCGGCGCCAAGCGCTTCGGCGAGGACCGCATCGTCTACTACCCCGACGAGCAGCGCGCGGTGGTCCGCACCGCCCGGGTGATCCGCGCCGACGGCCGCGAGGAGCAGGCCCGGGTGCTGCCCGAGCAGGTCGTGCCGGTGGGCGAACGCCAGATCGCCCTGCGCGCCCTGCGCTACCCGCCGCTGGCCGCCGGGGACATCGTCGAGTTCGAGTACCGCATCGACGACCTGGAGCAGAGCTTCTTCGGGCGCTACTTCGGCAACGTCTTCCAGTTCCGCCAGGAGCTGCCGACGGCCCTGGCCAAGTACGTGCTCATCGTCCCGGCCGGGCTGGAGCTGCACACCCGCGCGGTGCGCTGCGAGCTCAAGCCGGAGATCGGCCAGGACGCCGAGGACAAGGCCACGGTCTACACCTGGGCGATGCGCGACCAGCCGGGCATCGAGGCCGAGCCCTTCATGCCCCCGGCCTCCGAGCTGTCCCCGACGGTGGAGGTCTCCACCTACAAGGACTGGGCGGCCTTCGGCAAGTGGTACTGGGGCCTGATCCGCAAGCAGCATGACGCCGGCCCGGAGGTGGGGCGCCTCTCCAAGGAGCTCTGCGCCGGAGCGGCCACCGAGCTCGACAAGATCCGGGCGGTCTACAACTACGTGGTCACCGACATCCGCTACGTGGCCTGGGAGTTCGGGGTCCACGGCTTCAAGCCCTACCGGGCCGAGCAGATCGTCGCGCGCAAGTTCGGCGACTGCAAGGACAAGGCCACCCTGATCTGCGCGCTGCTCGCCGAGCAGGGCATCGTCGCCCACCCGGTGCTGATCCGCGCCGAGATCCTGCGCCCCCGCCAGGACCTGGGCCTGCCGCTGATCAGCAACTTCAACCACTGCATCGCCTGGCTGCCGGCCGCCAAGGACCGGCCGGAGATGTGGCTGGACGGCACCGCCCAGCACTGCTCGATCGACGCCCTGCTCGACACCGACCGGGGCGCGCGGGTGGCGGTCATCCTGCCCGACGGCGCCGAGGTGCGGGACATCCCCCCGTCGGCCCCGGAGATGAACGCCACGACCAGCGACTTCCGGCTGACCCTGGGGCTCGACGGCCTGGCCCGGGGCACGGTGCGCTCGACCGCCACGGGGAACCGCTCCATGGTCTGCCGCTCGACCTTCCAGAAGGCGGAGTACCGTTCGAAGATCCTCTCCCGGCTCTACGGCCGGCGGCACCAGGGCGCCGCGGTGGTCGGCGCGACCGGCTCGGACCTCAAGGACCTCAACGTGCCGGTGAGCTTCCGCTACTCGGTGGACCTCCCCGGCTGCCTGCGGCGGACCGGCGGCGAGTTCCTGCTGGAGCTGCCCGACGACCCGCTGCGCGGCGTGCTCGGCTACAACGGCAAGGACGAGCTCTTCCCGGAGCACTTCTCGGTGTACGTCCCCGGCACCCGCCGCGAGCACGACGTGGTCCTGCCGGCCGCCTGGCAGCACTCCGTCCGCTACGAGGTGACCC